>JASHVM010000123.1:0-11579 GCA_030044595.1 Streptosporangiaceae bacterium | reverse complement strand
CAGGTCTTCGTCCGGGCCGACCTGGGCCAGATCGAGCCGCGCGTGCTGGCCGCGGTGTCTGGGGACCAGGCGCTGGTTCTCGCCGCGCGGTCCGACGACATGTACGCGCCGATAGCCGCGCAGCTCCGCCTGGACCGGCCCACCGCCAAGGTGGCGGTGCTCGGCGCGATGTACGGGCAGACGACCGGCCACGGTGCGCAGGCGCTGCGCAGGCTTAACGCCGCTTACCCGGTCGCGATGGCCTACCTCGACGCGGCGGACCGCGCCGGACGGGCAGGCCGCGACCTGCGGACCTACGGCGGACGCCTGATCGTGCTGGCCCCCGGCGACGCAGAGTCTGCGGACCCGCGGAGCAGCAGCCGGGCTGCGGCCTACGGGCGCTACGCGCGCAACGCGATGATCCAGGGTGCCGCGGCGGAGCTGTTCAAAATGTGGGCGGTCACGGTCCGGGCCCGCGGCCGGGACCTCGGCGCGCGCATCGTGCTGTGCCTGCACGATGAGCTGCTGGTGCACTGTCCGCGCGAGCACGGTGCGGCCGTGTCTGAGGTCGTCGACGCCTGCCTGCGCGAGGCGGCTCAGCGCTGGGCGCCCGGCTGCGGGGTCCGGTTCACCGCCGATACCACGGTCGTGCACAGCTGGTCGGACGCTAAGGCTCCGGCCGTGCCGCGCGGTCCGGCCGCGTCGCCGCCCTGATCCGGCCCGCCGGGGCCGAGACCGGCGGCCGCGGCGACGGCCGCGGCGAAGTCGCGCGGGCCTTCCACGGGCGAGAAGTGGCCGACTCCATCGAGCCAGGTCAGCCGGGCCGCGGCGAAGAAATCACCGATCCTGTCGGACCATTCGCGGGGGAACAGCGGATCGTATTCGGGCCACAGCACCGTGGTAGGGACCGCGATCCTGCGGCCGGGATCGGGAGCGCGCTCGGCGAGCGAAGTCGCCACCGATCCCGCTCCAGCCCGGTACCAGGCGATCGAGGCGGCGAACGCGCCGGGCGGCCCGTAGACCGAAACCAGGTGATCAAGGTGGTCGTCGGTTACCTGATAATCCGGCCCGGACCAGTGCGACCAGAAGTGCTTGAGGTAGGCGCGTACGGCCGCCGGCTGTCCGTCGACCAGCTCAGCGCAGAGCCCGAGGCGGTGGAACGCCTGGTACCAGAACTCCTGCTGGGCCCGCGGCTGCAGGATCCTGGGGCCGATCCCGGGCAGCGGAGGCGCGACGACCAGGGCGCGGACCAGATCGGGCCGGTCGGCGGCGATGGCCTGGGCGATCCTGCTGCCGATGTCATAGCCGGCGATCACGGGCCGGTCGAGGGCTAGTTCCCCGATGAGCCCGATGAGACTCCGGGCCTGGGCGACGGCGGTGTACTGGCGGCCCGGCTCGGCTTCATGCTTGTCCGATTCGCCGAAACCCCGCAGGTCAGGCACGACCACATCGACGCCGGACAGCAGCGGCACCACCTCGCGGTAGTCGGTCCGATCCCCCGGCCAGCCGTGCAGCAACAGCACGGCAGGCGGGCCAGGTCCCGGTCCGGTCCGGTCGTAGGCCAGCCGGAACCCGTCGAACGCTCTCTCCTGGCGCACAGCCACCAGTATCCACTTCAGCCGCTACGGCCGCTATCGGACCTGACCGCTGGTCGAGGGTCGTAGCGTAGATGACGGCGTCGCGGCCGCCGTGCCCGGTCGTGCGCTTCTCGGGCTACCTCCGGCCCTCGCTCCGGACCGCGCTCCGGACCGCGCTCCGGACCGCGCTCCGGCCGGGGCAGGTCACGGCTCCGCCGCGACGATCATGGCCACGACGGCCACCGCAGCTCCGATGACGATGGCCAGTCCCATCAGGAGCACCAGGATCCCGTTACCGGTGAGGAGAGCGCCTAGCATGCCGATGTGTCCCGCGACGATCACGCACGCGCCGCCGGTGATCGCCTTGTTCATCGACGGCCGGGTCCGTGTCCTGGGGGGCTTGCGGGGCGCCGGGACCGCGATCGGCGCGGCCGGGATGTCGGCGGTGACCGCGGACAACTCCGCGTAGGTCCGCGACACGAACACCTGACCGACCCGCGCGTCGAACTCGTCCTTGGCCAGCCGGCCCTGCACGAACGCGGTTTTCAGCAGGTCGATCACTTGCTCGCGGTCAGCGTGCGACGCCCGCAGGCGGCCACGGCCTCCTGCGCCGACCGCTTTAGGGTTCCCCGGGTTCGTCATTACCGGCGCCTCCGCACAAGCGCAACGTCAACAAAGCGTAACGCGGCGACCCGCCGCCGGTCATCCTCGCGAGCGCCGGGCGAGAAGCCCGCGGGGACGGGTACGGCTCATGGTTGCCGCCACGTCGGCGGATTCCGGCGGTCTTGTCGTCACATCGGCGGACTGCGCGGCCGCCGCCCGGGGCAATGCGGGCTAAGGACGGCCAGGTACGCGCGGTCGTCGACTTCACCGTCAGCGGCGCGAAGATCATGGCCATCGAGCTGATCGCAGGCCCGCAGCACCTCCGGGCAGCTTGAGGTAATCCCCGGCTGACAGGCCGCGCCGAAGGTCAGCCCTGGTTCGGCGGGCTCAGCCGGAGGGCCGCTACGGTATGGCGTTGGCCCGGATCGCAGCGGAGTAAAAGCGGGCGCTCGCCTTGGGGATCCGGCGCTGGGTCCCGAAGTCGACGAAGACGATGCCGAACCGCTTCTGGTAACCCCAGGCCCATTCGAAGTTATCGAGCAGCGACCAGACGAAGTAGCCGGACAGGCTGACCCCGTCCCTGACGGCGCGCGCGGCGGCCTCCAGGTGCGTGCGCAGGTAGCTGACCCGCTCCACGTCGTTGACTTCGCCTTCCGGGTCGACGTAGTCCTCGGCCGCGCAGCCGTTCTCGGTGATATACAGCGGAAGCCCCGGGGCCTGCTTGGACACGTCCAGGAGCAGGTCGTACAGCCCGCTGGGGTCAACGAGCCAGCCCATCGTGGTCCGTTCCAGCCCGTCCGGCAGGTACTCGACGACGCCCGGGACCGCGCAGCGGGCCGGCTCCTCGTTGCGCCTGAGGTTGGCCGGGTCGCCAGCCCGCAGGAAGACCGGGGAATAGTAGTTGATGCCGAGGAAGTCCAGCGGCTGATGGATGGTCTCCAGGTCGCCGTCGGCGACGAGCGCGGGAGGCGGAAGCAGGTCCGCCGGCGCGTACAACGGGTAACGGCCGTGCAGCACCGGCTCGAGGTAGATGCCGTTCACCATCGCGTCCGTGATCAGCCGGGCCTTCTCGACGTCGCCCGCCAGGCCGTTGCCGACGACGCGGATCGGATGCAGGTCGAGGGTGATGCCGACCTCGGCGGCGCCCAGGTCGCGCAGCACCCGAGTGGCCAGCCCGTGGCCGAGCAGCAGGTGGTGAGTGGCGGCGGCGGCCGCGGCCGCGTCCCGCAGCCCCGGGGCGTGGTTGCCGTGACGGTAACCGTTATTGGAAACCACCTGCGGCTCGTTCAGCGTGATCCAGCGAGCCACCCGGTCGCCGAGTGCCCCCTGGCAGATGGCGGCGTACTCGGCGAAGCGGTCCGCGGTATCGCGTACCGCCCAGCCGCCCGCGTCCTGGAGCTCCTGGGGGAGGTCCCAGTGGTAGAGCGTTGCCACGGCCGCTATGCCGTGCTCGCCGAGCTCGTCCAGCAGCGCGCGGTAGTAGTCCAGGCCCCTGGAGTTGGCGCCGCCGCGGCCGCCGGGCTGCACGCGAGGCCAGGAGATCGAGAACCGGTAGGCGTTCAGGCCCAGCGAGGCCATCAGCGCGATATCTTCGCGGTACCGGTGGTAGGAGTCACAGGCGATATCGCCCGTGTCGCCGCCGCGGACGTTGCCCGGCACGTGGCTGAAGGTGTCCCACACCGACGGGCCCTTGCCGTCGATGCTCGCCGCTCCCTCGACCTGATAGGCGGCCGTCGATGCTCCCCAGACGAATCCGTCCGGGAACCGCAGGACACCGTTAGCAGCTAGCGCCGGTTCAGTCATCGGCTTCTCCCTGTTGTGCGACCACGGACCTTGACCGGCCCTGTGCTGAGGGTTAGTGTAAGCGCTTAGATTTCTGGTGTAAACGTTTACATCACGTTTATGCAAGGGATTTACAACTGTAAGGCAAGGGGTCTATGACCATGGCGCTGATCGGGCAGACACTTACAGCCGTGTCACGGATCGAGAAGACGTGGTAACGCTCTATGACGTCGCGCGCCTGGCCGGCGTCTCCACCGCCACGGTCTCGCGCGTGGTGCACGGCCAGGATGGCGTCCGCGAGGGCACCAGGGCGCGGGTCAGGCAGGCTATCGAGGAACTCGGGTACGTACCCGACGGCGCCGCCCAGAGCCTGTCCCGGCGCCGCAAGGACGTCATCGGCCTGGTGTGCAAGGAGCGGGAGATCGATGACGCCCTCGAGAACGCCGGGCTGCTCTACTACGACCAGGTGCTACGCGGAGTCGAGGAGCGCATCCGCTACCACGACTGGTCGCTGCTGATCACCTTCATGCAGTCAGATGCCACCGGCCAGCCGGATGTCCCCCGGCTGGATGCGCTCTCGGGCAAGGTCGACGGGATCCTCATCGGCGAAGGGTTCGTCGCCTCGCATTACATCGAGCGCCTCGCCGCGCGCCTCCCCGTGGTGGTCATAGCCGGCATACCCGGCGGCCAGGGAGCCGACGTCGTAGCGGCCGACAACTTCTCCGGCTCAGCCGCGATCGTCACCCACCTCATCGCCGAACACGGCGCGCGGCGGCTGTTCCACGTCGACGGGCCGCCGGATGCGCCTGACGCCATCGAGCGGCGACTCGCCCTCCACTACGTGCTGCGCTCCAACCCGCAATGCGAGCTCATCGGCTCGGCACACGGTATCTTCAGCGTCCACAGCGGTGAGCAAGCCGGGGAAGAACTGCTCGCCAGGCACGGCGGTGCGCTACCCGACGCGGTCGTCTGCGCCAACGACCAGATGGCGATCGGGGTGCTCAGGGCCTTCGCCGCGGCCGGCGTGCGGGTGCCGGCCGACGTGGCCCTGGTCGGCTTCGACGACATCTATCCCGCCAGCCTGTTCGATCCGCCGCTCACCACCGTTCACCAGCCCACGCGCATGCTCGGTGAGCGGGCCTGCGCCCGCCTGCTCGACCGCATCGCGGACCCGACGCTGCGGCCCACGGTCGACCTGCTGCCGACCGAACTCGTGCTGCGCGCCAGCTGCGGGTGCCCGCACGGCACCGCGACGCGCCAGGCGGTGAAGACCCTCGAATTCTCGAGCGCCGACCTGGCCGCCGCGGCGCCGGGTAGCCGTATCGCGCGGCAGGCTGGCAGCCGCGTCCCGGCCCGGGCATCCCGCCAGCCCAGCCGTAAGCCAGCGAAGGCATAGGAGCCGCCGTGTCCTTCATCGTCCGCCGCCTGATCTTCTACGTTGTCGCGGCCTGGGCGGCGCTGACCATCAACTTCTTCATCCCGCGCCTGATGCCGGGCAACGCGGTCGAGAGCATCATGGCCAAGTTCCCCGGCACCCTGCAGCCCTCCGCCTACCGCGCGCTGGAGGCCATGCTCGGGGTGGGGCATCCCGGTTCGATCTGGCACCAGTACTGGGCGTACCTGGTCAACATCTCGCACTTCAACTTCGGCACGTCCGTCGCCGAGTACCCGGCCCAGGTCTCGACGCTGCTGGCCGAGACACTCCCCTGGACGATCACCCTGGTGGGCACCGCGACCGTCATCGCCTTCCTGATCGGCACCGGCCTGGGCATCCTGGCCGGCTGGCGGCACGGCGGGTCGCTCGACCGCGTCCTGCTCGGGCTGATGTTCCTGCAGGCCATCCCCTATTTCTTCTTCGCGCTGATCCTGCTCGAACTGTTCGCCCTCAAGCTGCACGTCTTCCCGGTCGGCCAGGGCTACGGGGAGGGCCTGATCCCGGGGTGGCACTGGGACTTCATCGGCAGCGCCGTCTACCACTCGCTGCTGCCGGCGCTCACCATCGTGCTCACCTCGATCGCGGGCTGGATGCTGACCATGCGCAACGTCATGATCACCACCGTCGGCGAGGATTACGTAGTCGCCGCCCAGGCCAAGGGCCTGCCCAACCGCCGGGTCATCTTCAGCTACGCCGCGCGCAACGCGCTCCTGCCGCAGCTGCAGGGATTCGCGCTGGCGGTCGGGTTCGTGGTGTCCGGCGCCCTGATCATGGAGATCGTCTTCTCCTACCCGGGCATCGGCCTGCTGCTGCTCAACTCGGTCACCTCGGACGACTACCCGGTGATGCAGGCCGTCTTCCTCGTGATCACGTTCGCCGTCCTGCTCGCCAACCTGATCGTCGACGTCATCATCGTGTTCGTCGATCCCCGCGCACGAGTCAGGGAGGCGCGATGACCGTCGCCCCCCCGGCGATAACCGCCGACCCGACCGCGGTCGCCGAGGAAGCCGCCCAGCCCGGCCGCTGGCGCCGGATGCCGACCAAGGCCAAGGTGGGCGCGTTCCTGCTCGGCTTCTTCGTACTCGCCGCGATCATCGGGCCGCTGGTCACCCCCTACGACCCCTCGTACCAGAACCCCTCGCCCAGCGCGTCGATGAACGCGCCCAGCGCGGCCCACCTCCTCGGCACCACGCAGACCGGGCAGGACGTGCTGTCGCAGCTCCTGGTCGGGATCCGGCTCACCCTCGAGCTCGCGATCGTCGTCGGTGTGGTGGCCACGGTGCTGGCTGTCATCGTCGGGGTGGCGGCCGCCTACCTCGGCGGCTTCTGGGACGAACTGCTATCGCTGGTCACCAACGTGTTCCTGGTGATCCCGGCGCTGCCCCTGCTCATCGTCCTGCTCGGCTACCCGTCGCTCAGGGGAGAGTGGCCGACCATCATCGTGCTGAGCGGGCTGGGCTGGCCGTGGGGGGCCCGGGTGATCCGGGCCCAGACCCTGGCCATCAGGAGCCGCGACTTCGTGGCCGCGTCCCAGGAGACCGGCGAGAGAACCTGGCGGATCATTACCGTCGAGATCATCCCCAACGAGGTGAGCCTGATCGCGGCGAGCTTCGTCAACACGGTGCTCTACGCGATCGGCGCCTCGGTCGCCCTGGCCTTCATCGGCCTCGCCGACCTCAACACCTGGAGTCTGGGCACCATCCTGTACTGGGCGGAGAGCCAGCAGGCCCTCCAGCTCGGAGCCTGGTGGTGGTTCGTGCCGCCGGGCCTGGCCGTGGCGCTGATAGGCACCGCCCTGGTGCTGCTGAACACCGGGATCGACGAGCTCGGCAACCCGCGCCTGCGCGACGCGAGCAGCGCCAGCAGGATCGCCGGGCACTGGCTCCCGCCCGCCGACCCGACGCCCGTGCTGGCGGACGTCTCACAGCATCGCGGCCCGGTGACCAGATTCCTGCACTCCTTCTCCCGCAGTTCGCTGCTCGACGAGGCCGGAGGAGGTGGGTCCTGATGAGCGCTGACCGGGCCCTGGACCCGGCGGCCGGCCCGGCCGCCCGCCCCTCCGTCGGTCCCCCGCCCAACCTGTCCGCCGGCCCGGCCCTGGCCCCGGCCGCCGGGCGCGGCCCGGATCCGACAGATCCCGTGCTCGACATCGGTGATCTGTCGGTCGTGTACCGGACGCCGGCCGGCGACGTGCGGGCCGTAGACCACGTCAACCTCGCCCTCGGCGCCGGCGAGGTCATCGGCCTGGTCGGCGAGAGCGGGTCGGGCAAGTCGACGCTGGTCTACGGCGCCTGCCGGCTGCTGCGCGCGCCCGCGCTGGTCACGAGCGGCAGCGTCACCTACCGGGGTCGCCGGGTGTCCAGGCCCGCCGACCTGCTGAAGATGGATTCCGATGAGCTGCGGCGGCTGCGCTGGCGCGAGATCGCCATCGTGTTCCAGAGCGCGATGAACGCGCTGAACCCGGTGCTCAGGGTCCGCGACCAGCTGCTCGACGTGATCCACGCGCACCTGAAGATGCCGAGGGACGAGGCGCGGGAGAAGGCCGCGTCCCTGCTCGATCTGGTCGGCATCTCCCGGTCCCGGCTGCGTAGCTACCCGCATGAGCTGTCCGGCGGGATGCGCCAGCGGGTGATGATCGCCATGGCGCTGGCCACCGACCCGGAGATCGTCATCATGGACGAGCCGACCACCGCGCTCGACGTCGTGGTGCAGCGGGACATCCTGGCGCAGATCGTGGAGCTCAAAGAGCGCCTCGGCTTCTCGATCCTGTTCATCACGCACGACCTGTCCCTCCTGCTCGAGCTGGCCGACCGGATCGCGGTGATGTATGCGGGCCAGCTCCTCGAGGTCGGCACGGCGGACGAGATCCACCGCGAGCCCTCCCACCCCTACACCATGGGCCTGCTGAACTCCTTCCCGTCGCTGCGCGGTCCCCGCCGCGAGCTGGCCGGCATCCCGGGCTCCCCGCCCGACCTGCACCACCCGCCCCCCGGCTGCCCGTTCCTGCCCCGCTGCGGGTACGGAACCGCCGCCTGCCTGGAGGTGGACATGCGGCTGCTGCCGGTGGCCACGGCCGCCGACCCGGAGCACGTAACGGCCTGCCCGTTTGTCCTGCCGGGCACCCCAGCGCCGGGCGTTCAGGGACCCACCGGAGCGACCGGGCCGGCGGATGTGAGAACAACCAGGGAGCCGGGAGCATGAGCGAGCAGGCGCTGACGTCCGCGGCCGCCGAACGCGGGCCGCTGGCCATGGAAGCGATCTCGATCAGCAAGGACTTCCGGATCGGCCGCGGGCAGACCTTGCACGCGGTGCGCGACGTCTCGTTCAGCCTCTACCGCGGCGGCGTCGTCGCCCTGGTGGGCGAGAGCGGATCGGGCAAGTCGACGGCCGCGCGGCTGCTGGCCGGCCAGGAACGGCTGACCTCCGGCCGGATCCGCCTCAACGGCGAGCCCGTCGAGGTATCAAGCCGCAGCGACTTCCGGCGGTACAAGAGCGAGGTCCAGCTGGTCTTCCAGGATCCGTTTGCCTCGCTGAACCCGGTGCACACCGTGCGCCACCACCTTGAGCGTCCGGTGAAGCTGCACCAGAAGGCCGCGGACGTGAGCCAGGAAGTCGTCACCTTGCTCGAGCAGGTGCGGCTCACGCCCGCCAAGCAGTTCCTGCCCAAGTACCCGCACGAGCTGTCCGGCGGCCAGCGCCAGAGAGTCTCCTTCGCCCGGGCCCTCGCCGCCCGTCCGGAGGTCCTGCTGGCCGACGAGCCGGTCTCCATGCTGGACGTCTCGATCCGGCTCGAGATGCTCAGCCTGCTCGACGATCTCCGCGAGCGGTTCCGGCTGGCCATGCTCTACATCACCCACGACATCGCGTCCGCGCGTTACTTCGCGGACGAGGTGCTGGTCATGTACGCCGGGGAGATCGTGGAGCGCGGCCCGGCCGAGGAAGTCACCCAGCACCCGGCGCATCCCTACACCCAGCTGCTCGTGGCCGCGGCGCCGGATCCGGACAACCTCGGCAGCGCGCTGCGGGGCGGCGCGCGGCGCGCTCAGGGAAGCCAGGGTGCTCCCGCCCGCCGGAACCCGGAAGGCGCCGCCACGGCCGGCTGCCCGTTCAATCCCAGGTGCCCGTTCGCAGATGACCGCTGCCGCCGAGAGGATCCCGCCCTCGTGCAGATTTCGCCGACCCGAGGCGCCGCCTGCTGGCATCTGGACCTAGCGGCGCCGGAGCTCGTCTCCGGGGCAAGGGGAGGGGGAGGTGCGACGACCAGCTAACCCACAAACCGAAGGAAACCCGAGAAAAGGACGAGATTAATGAGGAGAATGCACAGCCAAAGACGGTTCCTGGCCGTGGCGGTGGCCTGCTTGCTCGCCGCCGCGCTCGCCGCGTGTTCGTCGAGCTCGAGCTCGAGTCCCAGTTCAACCAGCAGCGCCAGCACGACGGGCAAGACCCTGGTCATGGAGAGCTCGCCGGAGACCTCCATCACCCAGGCGTTCAACCCGTTCGTCACCACCCAGGCCGCCTACGGCATGGGCGCCGACGGGCTCATCTACGAGCCGCTGATCCAGTTCAACGTGGCCTCGCCGCCGAACTATTACCCGTGGCTGGCCACGCATTACGCGTGGTCCAACGGCGGCAAGGCGATCACCTTCACGATCCGCCAGGGCGTGAAGTGGAACAACGGCACCGCGTTCACGCCCGCCGACGTCGCCTTCACGTTCAACATGCTCAAGAGCAACGCGGCCGTCAACCTCGACGGCCTGACCATCTCCAGCGTGAGCACGTCCGGCGACACGGTCACGCTCACGTTCCCGACCGCCCAGTACGCCAACCTGCAGAACATCGCCGGCACCGCGATCGTGCCGGAGGCGATCTGGAGCAAGGTCAGCAACCCGGCGACCTACACGGACCCGAACCCGGTCGGCACCGGTCCCTACATGCTGGAAAGCTTCACGCCGCAGGGCTACACGCTGAAGAAGAACCCCAACTACTGGCAGGCCTCCAGCGTTCACGTCCCGAGCGTCTACTTCCCCGTCTACACCTCCAACACCGGCGCGCTGAGCGCCCTGTTCTCCGGGGCGATCGACTGGACCGGGAACTTCATCCCCGGCTTGCAGAAGGACTTCGTCGACACCAACCCGTCCGAGCACGGTTACTGGGAGGCGGCCGGAGGCACGAACAGCCTCATGCCGAACCTGACCAAGTGGCCGACAAACCAGCTGGCCGTCCGGCAGGCGATCAGCGCGGCGATCAACCGCAGCCTGATCGGCTCCGAGGGCGAGGCAGGCCTGGAGCAGGCGGTGACCAACGCGACCGGCCTCACGCAGCCCACGTACAACGCGTGGTCCGCGCCGGTCGCGAGCATGACGGTCTCGGCCACCGGTAGCGCGGCCGCGGCCGAGAAGATCCTGACCAGCGCCGGTTACACGAAGGGGAGCAACGGCTACTTCCAGAAGGACGGGAAGACCGTCGCGCTCACCCTCATCGACCCAGCGGCCTACACCGACTACGCGGCCGATGACGCCATCATCGCCAACGAGCTGAAGGCGGCCGGCATCGACGCCACGTTCGACGGCATCGCCGTGACCACGTGGGACGCCGACGTCGCCGACGGCGATTTCCAGCTGACCTCGCACTGGTCGAACGGCGGCCTCACCCCGTACAACATGTACGACGGGTGGCTGGACAGCTCACTGGCCACCGGCTCGGCCGCGACCGGTGACTTCGAGCGGCTGAACGACCCGACGCTCAACGCCGACCTGGCCAAGGTGGCCGCGGCCCCGACGACCGCCGCGCAGGCCACGGCGCTGGTCCCGCTCGAGACCTACGTGGCCGACAACCTGCCGATCATCCCGACCACCACCGCCGCGGACTGGTTCGAGTACAACTCGCAGAACTACACCGGCTGGCCGACCCAGGCGAACCCGTACGACAGCGGCCAGCCCTCCGGGTCGAACAACGGCGGCAGCACCGGCACCGACGAAGTGATCATCTTGCACTTGGTGCCGCGGAGCTGAACCCCGAACCCTAACTCGACACAAGCGGGCCCGTTCCTGGCCGAATCTCCCGGCCAGGAACGGGCCTCACCCCACCACCACATTAATCCAGCCAGCACTAAGCAGCCACGAAGCGCACCATCTGTTCATGTGACCCATGAACGTCCATGGGATATACGGGACTATGGCGAATAACCGAATCACTGGGTCCCT
>JASHVM010000122.1:0-9185 GCA_030044595.1 Streptosporangiaceae bacterium | reverse complement strand
GGTGTTCGGCACCAGCGTGTACGCGCCCGTGGTGGCGTTGTACGCGGACAGCTTGTACGGTCCGTCCACGGTCTGCCACAGCGGGTTGGTCGCGTACGTGCTGACGTCCTTGGCCTGCGCGGTGAGGAAGTTGAAGATCTTGGTCGCGACCGCCGGGTCGGTGTTCCAGTTGGTCACGATCGGGCCGGTCGCGGAGGTCTTCGCCCAGGTCTGGGCCGGGAGCGGGATCAGTGGCCCCTGGCCCAGGTAGTTGTTGGTGAACCAGCCCGGGTTGACCGAGCTGCTGAAGTTCATCACCAGCGTCGACGGGCTCGGTTCCGAGGTGCTGACCAGGTTGTCCGGGAAGTGGCCCGGCACGTAGCCCGACCAGTTCGACGGGGCCTCCCGGACCCCGGCCTTGATCAGGTCGATGTCGAACAGCAGGTCATTCGCTGTCACCGGGGAGCCGTCGGACCACTTCCAGTTCTTCAACGTCACCGACACCGTCTTGTCGCCGTTGGAGTAAACCGGCGTGTTGCCGATCGACATCGGCGGGTACACCTCGGCGGTGACGCCATTGATGGTCCAGTAGACCGGCCGCCAGAGCATCCACTCGAACGTGAACACGTTGGAGACCGAGTTCGATGCCGACGTCGGGATGGGGAAGATCCAGTTCGGCTCGCTGCCCGTCATCTGGGCCCAGGTGATCGTCGCGGCCTTCCCCGAGGAGGTGCCGGGGGCGGGGATCGACCCGATCCCGCCGGGCACCTTGGTCGCCCCAGAGGTAGTAGGTGTCGAGCTAGTGCTGCCGCTGCAGGCGGAAAGGGCGGTGACGCCCGCCGCCGCAAGGGCAAGCCCGCCGATGTACCCGTTCCTCCCGAAGGTAGTCATCTCCCCTCCCTCCTTGCGCTGCCGGCGTCTGTGGTCCGTGCTGGGATCATGGCTTGTCCCCCCTCTTTCTCGCACTTCGCCGGTGATCAGCTCCGCCTCCGCCTCAGGGGTTCTGGTCGCAGTCCCCCGGAGTGCTTACGGTCCCTCTCCGGCGCATCCGCATGGGTCCGTAGCGGGCCGGCCGGCCCGCTACCCGTGTCGTGTGTCAGTCGAAGCGTAAGTTCGCAATCGCATCGTTATCGGCGCAAAGCCGTAACACCTGGATGAGGATCAGCCGGCCCGGCGCGCGGCTCGCCGGGGCCGGTGCTGTGGCGGCGTGAGCGTGGCTCAGCCGGACTCGCGGCGGCCGCGGCGCATGAGCTCGATGACCGCCGTCAGGTCGTCGTCGGCCCAGCCCTCAGCCGCCGCTTGCTGGTATCGCTGCTTGACCGCCCCGATCAGGGGCGGGCGCAGGCCGTGGTCGAGGGCTACGTCCTCGGCCAGGCGAGCATCCTTGGCGCCGAGGGCCGTGGTGAACCATCCCGCGTGACGGCCCGAGATCATGCTGTCGAGCCTGTTGCGCAGTACCGGGGCCACCAGGGGCGAGGAGCCCAGGAACTGGCGGAGGAAATCATCGTCCAGGCCCGCGGCCCGGGCCGTCGCGACCACCTCGCCGAGTACGGCGATCCCGCTCAACAGCAGGGCATTGGACAAGAGCTTGACGACAAGCGCCGTGCCCGGATCCTCGCCGAGCTCGACCCGTCTGCCGGACAGCGTGGCGAAGACGGGGCTGAGCGCCCGGCGCGGCCCGGCCGGGCCGGCAATCAGGTACACAGCCTCGCCGCTCGCGACCCCGGCCGGCGCGGCCAAGACGGGTGAGGCGACGAAACCCTGTTCGCCGACGGCGTGGGCGAGCTGCCTGGAGGTCATCGGCGAGATGGTACTCATGTCGACCAAGACGGCGCTCGTCCCGGCGCCGGTTGTGCGGGTAAGCGCCGCGGCGACACTTCCGTCGATGACGACCGCCCGCACCGCCGCATCGTCGCTGAGCGAGGTGATCACGACCTCGGCGCCGTCGACCGCGCCGGAGGCCGGCTCGCCCGACCGGTCGGTCGCGCCCTGGCCGGCCAGGTCGTCTGCCTTGCCCGGCGACCTGTTCCAGACCGTGACCTGGTGGCCGCCCTCCAGCAGCCTCCCGGCGACCGCATGGCCCATCCTCCCCATGCCCAGCACAGCGATTCGCATGACGTTGTCCTACCCGGCGCGGCACTCGACGAGCAACCCGGCTCCCGTTCGTCGGCCGGAAGCCGGCCGTTACCCGTGGCGCAACTATCAGAGCTGGAGCGTCGCCGATGCTGAGCCGGCGGGAACGTGTTGTCGGATTCGGGACTGTTCCCTATCCCGACGTCGACGGACCGGTGTCGCGGTTACGTGCCCGGTCGCCTAGCCGCTCGATCAGCCGCCGGGCGTTGCGCATCGCCAGCGCGATAACCGTCTCCATCGGGTTGATGCCGGTCGGGCCGGGGAACAGGCTGGCGTCGGCCACGAACAGCCCGGGCACGCCGTGGAAGGCCCCGTAGCTATCCGTGACGCCGCGCCGGGGATCTTCGCTCATCCGCGCGGTGCCCATGAGGTGGATCGAATAGAGCTGGATGGATCGCTTGGGCACCGGCCGCGCGAGCAGGCTGCTGAGCTGTCCGGGGCTACGGATCTCGGGCGCGCCGTCGAAAGGAAGGAACATCCGGCGGGCCCCCGCTGCGAACAGAGCCTCCGCGGTCAGTTCGACCCCGCGGACCACGTGGGCCGCGTCGGCGTCGGTGAGCTGGTAGAAGACCTGCGTGCCGAGTCCGCGGACGTTCCGCACCCGCCCGGTCCCCGTGTCTTCGACCAGCGGTCCCGCGGTCACGATGCGGTTGTAGTCCGCCATCGCCTCGCCGAGTTCGCTGCCGAAGCCCGGCATGATCGCGGCCAGCGTAGGGGGAGGCAGGTTCTGCGCGGTCAGCACCAGGCCCTCGGCCATGAACTCGCGGATCTGGAAGGCCTGGTGGACGCCGTGCCACCCGGTGACGTCGGAGTCGAAGAACGCGATCACCGTGGCGTTCGGGTGCAGGGACAGGTTGCGGCCCAGCTGCCCCGAGGCCGACCGTAGGCCGGACCGTGCCAGCATCGCGGGCGTCTGGATCGCGCCGCCGGCCACGACCACGGACTGAGCGCGAATGGTCAGCCTCGGGCCCTCGCGCCTGCCGGGGCGCAGGAAATGGCCGGCCACGCCCGTGACCGCGCGTCCGGTCCTGGTGACCCGGTCCACCCGGCAGTCGGCGAACAGCCGGGCGCCCAGCGCCAGCGCGCGCGGCACGCTGGTCACCAGCATCGAGCGCTTCGCGCCGGTCGGACAGCCGCTGTTGCAGTTGTTCGTGCCCGCGCAGTGCAGCTGGCCGCGGAGGTTCGGGACGATGTCCCAGCCCTTGGCGACGGCGCCGGCCTTCAGCAGCTCCGAATCCCGCCCGATCGTCTCCGGGTCTTGCAGGCCGACCGAGTGCCGTGACTCGGCCCTGGCGAAGTAGGGGTCCATCTCCTGCTCGCTGATCCCCTGCACGCCTTCCCGCAAGGACCAGCGCTCCAGCACCCGGGGCGGGGTCCGCCAGGACATCCCTCCGTTGACCACCGTGGACCCGCCCACGCACCGGCCCTCCGCGAACAGCACGGACGGCCGGCCAACCGCCATCCCGCCTCCGCCGTCGCGATAAAGGGTGCGTAGCGCGCGGACGCTCTGGGCCGTGAAGGACTGGGTCGGGTGGTATCCGCCTTCCTCGATGATGATGACGTCGACGCCCGCCTCGGCCAGTTCGGCGGCCATCGTCGCCCCGCCGGCCCCGGACCCGACGATCACCACGTCACAGTCCAGCCGCAGGTCATGGGAGATATCGGCCTGTCCGGCGAGCCCGGCGGGGGTGGTCACGGCCGGTCCTGGTCCGGTGCGGTGACCGCGGCCTCGCCCGCGCGGATCTGCGCGCCGTAGGACTCCAGCCGGCGCCGGGACACCGCGGCGATGTACGGGCCCGGGTTGTAGCCGATCTCGCGCTGTACGGTGGGCAGCTCGTAGTAGCACATCACGACCAGGCCCTTCAGCCGCCGTGCCACCTCGCCCGCGTCGCCTCGCCGGGCCAGCAGGGCCCGGATGTACGCCTCGGCGGCCTGGTCGTCAAGCTGGCTGAAGCGTCGGCCCCTGGACGGTGGGTACAGCCGCGCTCCCTGGTCGAGGACGACGATCGCGGCGGCCAGAGCCTTCCTCGCGGTGGGCGACAGGGCGTCGAGCATCAGCTCGAACTCGGCCACGACGCGGTCGGTCCGGTGATGCGTGCGTATCCCGGGCGGACAGACCACCTCGGCGAAGCGTCTCGTGGCCCGCCGGGCCGGGGCGCTCAGCCGCCCGGGGCCAGGCCGTGCCGCCGGCGCGGAAGATGGGCCAGCCAATCTCGGTCCTCCATTTCCGCACAACCCTACAGCTGGCCGACGTCGGTGATCCGCAGCACCGCGGCGCCCGCCTCGTCGGAGGCGGCCAGGTCGATGACGGCGCCGATGCCCCAGTCGTGGTCGTCGGCGGGGTCGTCGAAAATCTGCCGCACGGCCCAGCTGCCGGGACGCTGATCGATGATCAGCAGGCCCGGCCCGCGCGCGTCAGGACCGGTACCGATCTCGTCGTGGACGTCGAAGTAGGCCTCGAGGGCGTCCGCCCACGCGTCCTCGTCCCAGCCGCTGTCCGCGTCCAGGGCACCGAGCTCGGCGTAGTGACCGAGTGCGGCCAGCCTGACCCGGTGGAACAGCGCGTTGCGGACGAGGACCCGGAACGCGCGGATATTGGCGGTGACCGTGGCCGGGCGTGCGTCGGGCCGCGCCGTCGGGTCGGCGGAGGGGTTGCGCAGCCGCTCCCACTCGTCGATCAGGCTGGAGTCGACCTGCCGCACGATCTCGCCCAGCCATTCGATCAGATCGGTCAGCTCGTCGGTCTTCGCCTCGTCGGGCACGCTCTGGCGCAGCGCCTTGTACGCGTCGGCCAGGTAGCGCAGCACCAGCCCCTCGGATCGGGACAATCCGTAAAAGCTGATGTACTCCGAGAACGTCAGCGCCTGCTCGTACATGTCGCGGACCACCGACTTCGGCCACACTTCGTAGTCGGCGACCCAGGGATGTCCCCGGCGGTAGATGTCGTACGCGCCGTCGAGCAGGTCGGCCAGCGGCTTGGGGTAGGTGACCGCGTCCAGCAGGTCCAGCCGTGTCTCGTAGTCGACGCCGTCCGCCTTCATCTGGGCCACCGCCTCCCCGCGCGCCCTGAACTGCTGGGCGGACAGCACCTGCCGCGGGTTATCCAGGGTCGACTCGATGACCGACAGAACATCCAGCGGATACGAGGGCGCCAGCCGGTCGAGCAGCTCGATGGCGGCCAGCGCGAACGGCGACAGCGGCTGGTTGAGCGCGAAGTCGTACTGCAGGTCCACCGTCAGCCGCACCAGGCGGCCTTCCTCGTCCGGCTCGGCCAGCCGTTCCACCACGCCGCCGGCCAGCAGCGCTCGGTAGATCTCGATGGCCCGGTGGATGTGCTTGCGCTGGGCCGCGCGGTCCTCGTGGTTATCGGTCAGCAGGTGGCGCATGGCCGCGAAGGCATCGCCCGGTCGGGCGATGACGTTCAGCACCATGGCGTGCGTGACCCTGAAACTCGACGTCAACGGCTCGGGCTCGGCGGCGACGAGACGCTCGAAGGTGGGCTTCCCCCAGGAGACGAAGCCTTCCGGCGGCCTCTTGCGGACCACCTTGCGCCGAGCCTTCGGGTCATCGCCCGCCTTGGCCAGGGCGCGCTCGGTCTCCACCACGTGCTCGGGAGCCTGCACGACGACTCTCCCGGCCGTGTCGTAGCCCGCCCGGCCCGCTCGCCCCGCGATCTGATGGAACTCGCGGGCCTGCAGCAGCCGGGTCCGGCTCCCGTCGTACTTGGACAGCGCCGTGAACAGGACCGTGCGGATGGGCACGTTGATGCCCACGCCGAGCGTGTCGGTCCCGCAGATGACCTTCAGCAGCCCGGCCTGGGCCAGGGTTTCCACCAGCCGCCGGTACCGGGGCAGCATCCCGGCGTGATGGACGCCGATGCCGTGCCGGACCAGCCGGGACAGGGTCTTGCCGAAACCTGCCGAGAACCGGAAGTCGCCGATCAGGTCGGCGATGGCATCTTTTTCGGCCCGGGTGCAGACGTTGATGCTCATCAGCGCCTGCGCCTGCTCCAGCGCCGCCGCCTGCGTGAAGTGGACGACGTAGACGGGTGCCTGATCGGTGCTGAGCAGCTCCCTCAGCGTCTCGTGCAGCGGCTCGGTGACGTAAGAAAAGACCAGCGGCACCGGGCGCTCGGCCGAGCAGATCACCGCGGTCGGCCTGCCGGTGCGCCGGGTCAGGTCCTCCTCGAACCTGCTCACGTCTCCGAGGGTGGCCGACATCAGCACGAACTGCGCACCGGGCAGCTCGATCAGCGGGACCTGCCAGGCCCAGCCGCGGTCGGGGTCAGCGTAGAAGTGGAACTCGTCCATCACCACCTGGCCGACGTCGGCGTCAGCGCCGTCCCGCAGCGCGATGCTGGCCAGCACCTCCGCGGTACAGCAGATGATCGGCGCCTCCGGGTTGACGCTGGCGTCCCCGGTCATCATGCCGATCTGGGCCGGGCCGAACGCGGCGCACAGGTCGAAGAACTTCTCCGATACCAGCGCCTTGATCGGCGCGGTGTAGAAGCTCCGCCTGCCGTCCGCGAGCGCAGCGAAGTGGGCGCCCGCGGCGACCAGGCTCTTGCCCGAGCCGGTAGGGGTGGACACGATGACGTTCGCCCCCGACACGACCTCGATGAGCGCCTCCTCCTGATGCGGGTACAAGGCCAGCCCGCGCCGCTTCGACCACCCGGCGAAGGCGTCGAAGACCGCGTCCGGATCGGGCGTGGCGGGGAGCAGGTCGGTGAGGGTCATGTCGGCTCAATCGTGCACGGTGGGAGGGACTACCTGAGACCAAACGCCAAGCGCCCTCCGCTTATTCGCTAAGGTCTTGCCCGTGCGGACTGTATTCGTCACCGGCGCTAGCTCAGGCTTCGGCACCGCGACCGCCCGCCGCTTCGCCGCCCGCGGGGACCGCGTCGTCGCCGCGGCGCGACGGACCGAGCGGCTCCGCGCCCTGGCCGGCGAGTTCGACCCCGGCGTCCTGCTGCCGCTGACCCTCGACGTCCGGGATCGCTCCGCCGTCGAGCGCGCCGTGGCCTCGCTGCCACCGGACTTTGCCGCGGTCGACATCCTGGTCAACAACGCAGGTCTCGCCCTCGGTCTGGAGCCGGCGCAGGAAGCCGATCTCGACCAGTGGGAGCAGATGATCCAGACCAACTGCACGGGCCTGGTCTACGTGACGCGCGCGCTCCTGCCGCGGATGGTCGCGCGCGGTACCGGGCACGTCGTCAACCTCGGCTCGATCGCCGGCACCTACCCGTATCCCGGCGGCAACGTCTACGGCGCGACCAAGGCGTTCGTGCACCAGTTCAGCCTCAACCTGCGCTCCGACCTGCACGGCACCGGGGTCAGGGTCACCTGCGTCGAACCCGGGCTGTCCGGCGGTACGGAGTTCTCCGACGTCCGCTTCGGCGATAGCGAGCGGGCCGCGGGTGTGTACGCCGGAACGCAGCCGCTGACCGCCGACGACATCGCCGCCGCGATCGAGTGGGCGACCAGTCAGCCGCCACACGTGAACATCAACGTCATCGAGCTGATGCCGACGGTGCAGAGCTTCGCTCCGTTCCAGGTTTACCGCGCCACCGGCCCGTAAGCCCTGCGTAAAACCGTCGGCCCTCGGCCGCGCGCGGGCTTGACATCGCCAGAGATAACGGTTATCTATTTAATAGATAACCGTTAGAGGAGAGAGGCGATGCAGCAGGAAGCGGTGCTGGCGCTGCTGGCCAAGGAGCCGGCCTACGGCTATCAGCTCCGGGCCCGGCTGCAGCACGCGCTCGGCCCGGCGGGGGACGCGATGAACGCCGGGCAGATCTACGTCACGCTGTCCCGGCTGGAGAAGGCGGGCCAGGTGACCTGCGAACGGGCGACCGGCCTGCCGGACCGGCCGGACCGCAAGGTGTACACGCTGACCGCGGTCGGACAGCAGCGGGTCGCCGCGTGGCTCGCGGACGTGAGCTGGCCGGGACCGGGCCTGGCGGAGTTTCACCTCAAGCTGATCGCGGCCGCGGCGGCCGGGCTGGCCGACCCGATCGCGATCATCGACGCCCAGCGGCGGGAACTGCTGCGCCAGCTGCGGGACGTGCAGCGGGCGGCCATGGCCGAGCCGGACGGCTCGGAGCCCGCGCTGCTGCTGGAGGGCATCGCGCTTCGGTTGCAGGCCGACCTGCGCTGGCTGGAGGCGTGCGAGCAGCACTGGATAAACCGGAGGGATCGGTCATGAACGACACGGACGGGGGCACTTGCGTGCTGCGCACTCGCGGGCTGCGCAAGGAGTACGGGAAGAACGGGGGCCTGGTCCGCGCGGTGAACGGCGTGGACCTGGACGTCACGGCGGGGGAGACGGTGGCGGTGATGGGACCCAGCGGCTGCGGCAAGTCCACGCTGCTGTACCTGCTGGGCGGACTGGAGCGGCCCACGGCCGGGCAGATCTGGCTGGCCGGGCAGCGCCTGGACCAGCTGCCCGAACGGGGCCTGGCCCGGCGGCGGCGCGACGCGGTCGGCTTCGTCTTCCAGGCCTTCCACCTGATGGACGAGCTGACCGCGGTGGAGAACGTGGAACTGCCGGCGCTGCTGGCCGGCCGCCCGCCGCGCGCGGCCCGCCGGACGGCCACCGAACTGCTGGAGCGGGTCGGGCTGGCCGACCGGGCCGGGTTCTTGCCGCTGGCGCTGTCCGGGGGCCAGCGCCAGCGGGTCGCGGTCGCCCGGGCGCTGGTCGCCAGCCCGCAGGTGGTGCTGGCCGACGAGCCCACCGGGAACCTGGACAGCGCCGCCACCGTGGAGGTTCTGCGGTTGTTCGACCAGTTGCACACGGCCGGGCAGACGCTGGTCATCGTCACCCACGACCCGCGGGTCGCCGCCACCGCCGACCGGATGATCTCCATGCGCGACGGGGCGTTCACCGACCAGACCAGGCTGCAGGGCGGCACCACCGGAAACCTCGGTCACCTGGCCGGACTGGAGGGCTGACCCGTGGGCAAGATCGTGCTCGTCGCCCGGCTGGCCGCCCGCGACATCCGCCGCCACAAGGCCCAGGCCATCCTGCTGCTGCTGGCCATCACCGCCGCCACCACCACGCTCGTCCTAGGCCTG
>JASHVM010000121.1:0-2843 GCA_030044595.1 Streptosporangiaceae bacterium | reverse complement strand
CGGGCACCCCGGTCGCGGCGATGGAGGACGCCAGGGCTCGCCTGTACGGCGTCCAGTTCCATCCCGAGGTCCTGCACACCGAGCACGGCACCCGCGTCCTGTCGCGCTTCCTCGAACTGGCCGGATGCCGCCCGTCCTGGACGATGCTGAACATCATCGAGGAACAGGTGGACCTGATCCGCGAACAGGTCGGCGGCGGGCGCGCGATCTGCGGGCTGTCCGGCGGCGTGGACTCCGCGGTCGCCGCCGCGCTCGTCCAGCGCGCCATCGGCGACCGGCTCACTTGCGTCTTCGTCGACCACGGCCTGCTCCGCAAGGGCGAAGCCGAGCAGGTAGAGCAGGATTTCGTTGCCGCTACCCAGGTCAAGCTCAGGGTGGCCAGCGAGGCCAGCGCGTTCCTGTTCGCGCTGGCCGGGGTGACCGACCCGGAGCACAAGCGGAAGGTCATCGGCCGGGAGTTCATCCGCGCGTTCGAGCGCGCGGCGCGCGAGATCACCGCCGAGGCCGGCGAGCATGGCGAAGCGTGCGACTTCCTGGTCCAGGGCACGCTCTACCCGGATGTGGTCGAATCGGGCGGCGGCACCGGCGCCGCGAACATCAAGTCACACCACAACGTCGGCGGCCTGCCCGATGACCTGAAATTCCGCCTGGTCGAGCCGCTGCGCTGGCTGTTCAAGGACGAGGTGCGCCGGGTGGGCGAGGAACTCGGCCTGCCGCAGGCGATCGTCCGCCGCCAGCCGTTCCCCGGCCCCGGGCTCGCGATCAGGATCGTCGGCGAGGTGACCGCCGACCGCCTGGCCATCCTGCGGGAGGCCGACGCCATCGTGCGCGAGGAGATGTCGGCCGCCGGCCTCGACACCCTGGTCTGGCAGTGCCCGGTCGTGCTGCTCGCCGAGGTACGGTCCGTGGGGGTGCAGGGCGACGGCCGCAGCTACGGCCACCCGCTGGTACTCCGCCCGGTGACCAGCGAGGACGCCATGACCGCGGACTGGGCGCGGCTGCCCGCCGACGTCCTGGCCCGGATCTCCACCCGCGTCACCAACGAAGTCCCCGAAGTCAACCGCGTAGTCCTCGACGTAACCAGCAAACCCCCTGCCACGATCGAATGGGAGTAAAACCCTTTTTACCGAACGGCCCGTGGCACCCGCCGATAGCCCTCTTTCTCCCCCCCAACCGACCGAACGCCCGCGGCACCCGCCCCCCTTTCCCCGCCCCCAGCCCCCTTCCCCCCGCCCCCCCCGCTTCCTCGCCCCGCGAGCCGGCTCCACAGTTATCGTGGACATAAACCCCGCAAAATCACGAGGTAAATGTCCACGATGATTCAAGTGGCCCTTTATCCCAGGCTGCGCATAGCCCACAAATCCGGAAATGTCGGATTTCCCAGCGTGGTCCGGAGGTACGTGGCGCCGGCCGAGCCGCCAGTGCCGCGCCGGGCGCCGATCGTCCGCTCCACCATCTTGACGTGGTGGTACCGCCACTCCTGCATGCCCTCGTCGAGGTCGACCAGGAGCTCGCACACCGCGGTGGCGTCGGTGTCGTCGTCGTAGACCTTCTTCAGCACCTGCTGCAGCTCGGCCGAGGCCTCGATGGGCTGGCTGACGTCTCGGTTCCGCATGTCCGCGGGCACGTCGTAGCCCTGGCCGACCAGGTAGCGGAGGAAGGAGTCGAACAGGGACGACCGGGACATCGCCGCGTCGATGCGTTCCCGCTCGGCGCTGCCCTCGGCGTACTGCGCGACCATCATCGGGTCCCGCCGGCCAAGGACGGCCTCGAGCTCGCGGAACTGCGAGGACTCGAAGCCGCTCGAGGTGCCGAGCCAGCCGCGGAACCGGGTGAACTGGGTCGGCGTCATGGTCTCCAGCACGTCGAGCTGGGCTACGACGATCTTGAGGATGGCCAGCGTCCGCCGCAGGGTGCGCATGGCGTGCGTCGTGCCGCCGGACTCGAGTTGGGCCTGCAGCTTGCCGAGCTCGTGCAGCAGCTGCTTGAACCACAGCTCGTAGATCTGGTGGATGACGATGAACAGCATCTCATCGTGCTCACTCGACCGAGGCTGCTGGGCCGAGAGCAGCTGGTCCAGCCGCAGGTAGTCGGAGTAGGTGACGTGCTCAGCCATGGTTCTCGTAGCGTTTCTGCTTGATGATGTCGCGGGCGGCGGCGGCGGCGTCCCAGACGTCGGTGAAGCGGGTGGTGAGCGGGGACAGGCCCAGGCGGAACCGCTCCGGGGTCCGGTAGTCGGTGATGATGTCGGCCGCGGCCAGCTCCTCGACAATCCGCTCGGCTTCCGGATGCCAGAAGGTGACGTGGCTGCCGCGGCGGCCGGGCTCGCGCGGCGTGGCGATCGCGCAGCCGAGCGGGACCAGCCACGCGTCGGCCAGCTCGATGAGGTAGCCGGTCAGCCGCGTGCTCTTGGCGCGTATCGGCTCGATGCCCGCCTCGAGCAGCAGCCGCGCCCCTTCTTCCACCGCCGCGGTGCCGAAGATCGGAGGCGTCCCCGTCATGAACTTGGCCATCCCGGCCGCCGGGTCGTACCGCGGCCCCATGGCGAACTGGTCGCGCTGGGAGAACCATCCCCATATCGGCTGGCGCAGTACCTCCCGCAGGCGGGCCGAGACGTAGACGAACGAGGGGGCGCCCGGCCCCGCATTGAGGTACTTGTAGGTGCAGCCGACCGCGAGGTCCACGTCACAGCCATCCAGGTCGATGGGCACCGCCCCGACCGAATGGCACAGGTCCCAGAGCATGAGCGCCCCGGCCTGGTGCGCGATCGCGGTGATGCCCGCCATGTCGGCGAGCGCGCCGCTGCGGTAGGCCACCTGGGACAGGCTCACCAGCGCCGTGTC
>JASHVM010000120.1:0-3236 GCA_030044595.1 Streptosporangiaceae bacterium | reverse complement strand
GCGCCAGCCGTATGACGCTGGGCGTGTCCCGTAGCGGGACACGCAGGACTAGGGTTCCCGTGGCACGCGCGTCCCCGAACCTGAAGGAACCGCACAGATGCCAGTCGCCGCCGGGATCAAGACCGCGACCGCCGGGACCACCACCGGGACAAGACGCAAGCGAGGCGAAGGCCAGTGGGCCCTCGGCTACCGCGAGCCGCTCAACAAGAACGAGGAGACCAAGAGAAACGACGACGGGCTCAACGTCCGGCAGCGGATCATCGACATCTACTCGAAATATGGCTTCGACTCCATCGACCCAGCCGACCTGCGCGGCCGTTTTCGCTGGTACGGGCTGTACACTCAGCGCCGGCCGGGTATCGACGGCGGCAGGACCGCGGTCCTGGAGCCGGAAGAACTCGACGACCGCTACTTCATGCTGCGGATCCGGATCGACGGCGGCCAGCTCGACCACGAGCAGCTTCGCGTGATCGCGGACACTTCCCGCAGGTACGCACGCGGCACCGCGGACGTGACCGACCGACAGAACATCCAGCTGCACTGGGTCGAGATCGAGAACGTCCCCGCCATCTGGGACGCGCTCGAATCGGTCGGGCTGAGCACCACCGAGGCCTGCGGCGACACACCGCGGGTCATCCTGGGCTGCCCGCTGGCCGGCATCGATGCGGGCGAGATCATCGACGCCACGCCGGAGATCGCCGTGATCGGCCGGCGGTACATCGGCGACCCCGCGTTCTCCAACCTGCCGCGCAAGTTCAAGTCCTCGATCAGCGGCTGCGCCGCGCAGTGTGCCATCCACGAGATCAACGACATCGCGTTCGTCGGCGTGGTCAACGGTGCCGGGGAGGCCGGATACGACCTGTGGGTCGGCGGTGGCCTGTCCACCAACCCGATGATCGGCCAGCGCCTGGGCACGTTCGTCCGGCCCGGCCAGGTTCCCGAGGTGTGGGCGGGAGTCACCGGGCTGTTCCGGGACTACGGCTACCGCCGGCTGCGGCACCGGGCCAGGATCAAGTTCCTGGTCGCCGACTGGGGAACCGAACGGTTCCGTGAGGTGCTGGAGAAGGAGTACCTCGGGTACGCGCTGCCCGACGGGCCCGCCCCCGCGTCCCCGCGCGGCGGCGCGCGTGACCACGTGGGCGTGCACCTGCAACGCGACGGGCGCTACTACGTCGGGTTCGCCCCGACGGTCGGACGCCTGTCGGCCGATGCGCTCGACCTCATCGCTGGCCTGGCCGAGACGTACGGCAGCGGCCAGGTCCGTACCACGACCGAGCAGAAGATGGTCATCCTTGACGTGCCCCCCGGGCGCAAAGACCAGCTGGTCGCCGAGCTCGGCGCGGCCGGCCTGCCCGCCGCGCCCAGCGCGTTCCGCAGGCACGCGATGGCGTGCACCGGCATCGAGTTCTGCAAGCTCGCCATCGTGGAGACCAAGCACAGGGCGGCCGACCTGATCGGCGAGCTGGAGCGGCGGCTGCCCGGCTTTTCCGAGCCGGTCACGATCAACGTGAACGGCTGCCCCAACTCCTGCGCCCGGATCCAGACGGCCGACATCGGACTCAAGGGATCGCTGGTCACCGGCCCCGACGGAAACCAGGTCGAGGGCTTCCAGGTGCACCTGGGCGGCAGCCTGAACGGCGGTGACGGCTCCGGCTCTGGCTTCGGCAGGAAGCTGCGGGGCCTGAAGACCACGGCCGAAGGGCTGCCCGACTACGTGGAGCGGGTCCTGCGCAGGTTCGAGGCGGCCAGGGAACCCGGCGAGAGCTTCGCCGCCTGGACGGCGCGGGCGAGTGAGGAGGACCTCACATGAGCGCGCGCGCAGTGCCTTTCTACTGCCCTTACTGCGGCGAGGAGGACCTCGAGCCCCGGGGCGCGACAGACGGCGAGTGGCATTGTCGCAGTTGCACCAGGACTTTCCAGCTACGCTTTGCCGGGATAGGAGTCACGCTGTGAGTCCCGTGACTGTGTTGCCCGATCATGGTCGCGGCCTGGCGCAGATCAGCCTGGAGGACCCCGAGCTCATGCGAACCCTCGCCGAACAGGCCGCTGAGGAACTCGCCGACGCGCCAGCCGAAGAGGTCATCCGCTGGGCGGTGGACACGTTCGGCGACCGGATCTGCATCACCTCGTCCATGACCGACGCGGTGATCATCCACCTGGCCGCGGGCGTCAGGCCCGGCATCGACGTGGTCTTCCTCGACACCGGCTATCACTTCGCGGAGACGATCGGCACCAGGGACGCCGTGGAGGCGGTGTACCCGGTGCGGTTGATCAATGTCACCCCGTCGCGCACCGTCGCGGAGCAAGACGCCGAACTCGGGCCCAGGCTGTACGGGCGCAATCCCGACCTGTGCTGTTACCTGCGCAAGGTGGAGCCGCTGGAGCGTGCGCTGGGCAACTACGACGCGTGGATCACCGGCGTGCGCAGGGACGAGACCAGCCAGCGCCGGCAGACGCGGGTCGTGGAGTGGGACGACCGGCGGGAGATGGTCAAGGTCAACCCGATCGTCAGCTGGACGCAGAAGCAGGTGGACGATTACGTCACTACCAACGGCGTCCTGGTCAACCCGCTGGTCTACGACGGCTACCCGTCGATCGGCTGCGCCACCTGCACGATCCGGGTTGAGCCGGGTGCCGATCCGCGCAGCGGGCGCTGGGCGGGGACCGGCAAGACCGAGTGCGGCATCCATGCCTGAACGGGGGGTCCCGGGGGGGCCGGCCCCCCGGGCACCAGCAGAGCGCGTCCTGGTGGCCGTCGCGCACGGCAGCGCGGACCCGAGCGCCGCGGCCACCGTCGGCGAGCTGATGGCGGTGACCGCCGGCCGGGCCAGGGCACGCGGCATGAGCCCGCCTGACCTGCGCGTCGCGTACCTGGGCCACGCGGCACCGTCCCTCCCGCAGGTGCTGGGCACGATCGGGCCTGACGCCGAGGTGGTGGTGCTGCCGCTGCTGCTCACCGCGGCGTATCACAGCAAGACCGACATTCCGCGGGCGCTGGCCCGCCTGGGCCGCGATTCGGATCGGCTGCGGGTCAGCTACGGCGCCACGCTGGGGCCGCACCCGCTGCTGCTGCGGGCGCTGGAACGGCGCCTCGCCGAGGCCGACCCGGGAGGCGCACCCTCCGCGCAGACCGGGGTGGTGCTGGCGGCGGCCGGCTCGAGCGATTCCGACGCGAACGCCACCATCGCGCGGATGGCCGCGCGGTGGCAGGCGCGGGCCGGCTGGTTCGCGGTCCG
>JASHVM010000010.1:0-3169 GCA_030044595.1 Streptosporangiaceae bacterium | reverse complement strand
GGGATCACCGAGGCGCCGCAGACCGCCAGCCCGCTCGAGGCGGTCGCGGCCGGGCTCGAGCGGGCGTCGAACGCGATGGGCCCGATGAACCGCGAGCTCGGCCCTCGCCTGAAGGCAGCAATCGCCGCCAGCGCCGAGCTACAAGAGCGCGACGCCCTCAAGAGCGCGGGCCTGGCAGCAGCAATGACCGATGCTCTCATGGCACGCGGCGTGCCGGACCCGATCGCGCACCTTGCAGGCGAGATGGGCGTCCTGGCGTTCAAGCGCGGCTACTCCGACTGGCTGCAGGCCGACCACGACACGGAGGCCGGACTGGCGCCCTACACTGCCGCCGCCCTCCAAGACCTGCGGGCGGCCAGTGCGTCGCTCAGCTGAGCAGACCTCCGCCCCGGCACCAGCGCCGGTGCGCCAGCTGGCCCGACCCCGACATCATCTTGACGCACAGCAGACCAGAACTGATCGCGGTCGACGCGAGCACAAGCTCCCGGTCGCCCGCTCACCGGAGGCTCAGGCAACGCCGGCCTCAACTGCTGTTTCGAGGTGATCCACCGCCCACGTTCCGGTGTGGTCGAGGTCGACCGCGACGGTGATCGCCGCGCGGCCCAGGGCGTTCGCGTACGTGGGAAAGGAGAACGGCACCAGCGCGAGCTGCTCGACCGGCATCTGGGCGGCCATCGCGGTCGCCGCCAGCTGGGCCAGCTCCACCGCGCGCTCGCCTACCACGTGGCAGCCCAGGATCGTATGCCGCTGGCGGTCGACGACCAGTTTGCAGAACCCCGTCTGACGGCCGTCGATGATCGGCCTCGGGAGCGAGTCGAAGCGTACCGTCGCCACCGCCGCCTCGTGGGTCTGCCGGGCTGCCGTTTCGGTCAGCCCGACCGAAGCGTACTCGGGGTCGGTGAAGCTGCCGATCGGGCTCACCTGGGCGGGCAGGACCGTGGTCGGTCCCAGGACCGCATTGGTCGCGGCCACCAGGCCCTGGCGGACCGCCTCGTGCACGACCATCGCGCGCCCGGTGACGTCGCCGGCCGCGAAGACGTGCGGCGCGGACGTACGCAACTGCCCGTCAACCTCGACGTACCCGCGCCGGTCCTGCTGCACGTCGGCCCGGTCAAGGCCCAGCCCGTCAGTGGCCGCCATCCACCCGGCCGCGACCACAGCCAGCGTGGCGTCGATGCTCTCCTGGCCCTGGCCTGATGAACGGATCAGGCGCACGCCGGCCGCGCAGCGTTCGAAGCGGTCGATCGTCCCGGCGTCCTCCACGATACGCACGCCGGACGCGGCCAGGGCGGCGCCTACGGCTTCGGAGACGTCATGGTCCTCGCTCATCAGGATGCGGGGAGCGATCTCGACCAGGTGCACGCGTGAGCCGAACGCGTTGAAGATCGAGGCCACCTGCACGCCGGTCGCGCCAGCGCCGATAACTATCATCGACGGCGGCACCGAGGACAGGTTCCACGCGTCGCTGTGCGTCGCGGTCAGCTCGAAGCCGGGAACCGGCAGCGGCCGCGACGTCCCACCGGTGCAGATGATGACCTTGCCTGCGTGCAGCGGCGGGGCATTGTCGCTCTCGACCGTGTGGGCGTCTGCGAACCGCGCCGGGCCGGCCTGCTCGTAGATCCTCACCCCAGCCCGGTCAAGGTCATCGCGCAGCAGTGTCTGCTCGCGTGCGGCCGCGGTCACCTCGCGGACACGTGCCAGCAGCCGGGGATAATCCACGGTGGGTTCGCTGCCCGAGATCCCGTACCGGGGCAGCTGTCTGGCCTCGCGGATCAGCCGCGCCGCCTGGGCCAGCGTGCGCACCGGAACCGGCCCGTCGTTCGCGGCCATGCCGCCGAACTGGTCGCGGGTGATCAGCGCCGTCCTGGCCCCCAGGCGGCCCGCGCGGAGCGCCGCGACGACGCCGGCGGGTCCGGCGCCGACGACCACGACGTCAAAGGGCTCGGGCGCCGATGAGATCATGACCCGATCATCCGGAATGCCTGCCCGGCCGTCATCACCCACACGGGGTGAGGGCGGACTTGTCGATCAGCCAGCTGGTCACGTCCAGGCCCGGGACATCACGCTACGGCGGCGCGTCCGGGAAATCCAGGACCGTCTTGATGTCATCGGGCCTGCGGGTGTAGGCGTCGGCCCACTCTTCCAGCGGCACCCGCCGGGTGATGAGGTCGGCGAGCCACCCGGGGTCGGCCTGGGCCAGCGCCTTGGCCGCCTGTTCGTAGTGCTGCCGGTTGGCGTTGACCGAGCCGAACAGGACCGAGTTCTGCAGGACCATGTTCCGGTTGAGCAGTCCCGGGTCGATGACGGATTCGGCGCCGACCGCGGAGACCCCGGTGAGGCAGATGATCCGGTAGCGGACGTTCCTACCGGCTGCCTCGAGCAGCAGCTGCAAGAAGCCGGTGCATTCGATCACGATGTCCGCGTCCGCGGCCGCCTCGGCAACGTCCCCGCTGTGGACATAGGTTGCCCCGAGCCGGCGGACCATCTCCGGCTTGCGGCCCTCGGTGACCCGGTCGAGCACGTAAGTCTGGTAGCCGCGCTGAGTGGCGAGCAAGGCGGCCAGCAGCCCGATCGGCCCGGCACCGGTGATGAGCGCTGTCTGCGGTGCCCAGGCGGCCCGGCGGCCGATCCTCTCGATGTGGTCCCAGGCCTTGGCCACCACGGTGGTCGGCTCGAGCAGCACGCCGAGGGCGCCGAGCGCGGGATCCACCGCGACCAGGTACTCGGGGTGGATCCGGTACCGCTCGGACGCGTAGCCGTGACGGCCCTTGATCCCCCGTTCGGTGTAAAGGCCGTTGGTGCACATGTCCCAGTGCCCCTCCGCGCACGCCGGGCATGGGACGGGGTCGCGGCGGCGGACAATGCCGACCACCAGGTCCCCTGGCCCGAAGCCGGTCCCCGGGGCGGCCTCGGCCACCCGGCCCAGCGACTCGTGCCCGATGATCAGCCGGTCCTGCCCCGGCGGGGCCGACCCGTACTCGCCGTTGATAATCTCCAGGTCGGTACCACAGATGCCGATCGCCTGCGTCTGGACCAGGACCGGCCCGTCCTGGTCCGGCGGCTCGGGCATGTCGGTGAGCGCGACCGAGCCCTGTTTTCCGGGAATGACCGTGACGGCCCGCATGGGCTCACCTTAGCAGCGAGGCTGGACCCGCACCGCGGCCTGCCG
>JASHVM010000119.1:0-5943 GCA_030044595.1 Streptosporangiaceae bacterium | reverse complement strand
CGGCCATGGCCAGCCGACCACGCCTGATCGCACACGCGGCGATCGAGTCCTATTCGGTGCTGACCCGGCTTCCCGCGCCGCACCGTGCCCACCCGTCGATCGCACATGCCTTCATCACCGAGCGGTTCACCGAGTCATTCCTCACCCTGTCAGAAACCGGCTACCAGGAGCTTCTGGCTACCATCGCGGCCGGCCAGCTCCTCGGCGGTCCCGCATATGACGCCCTGATCGCGTTCACCGCGGTCGAGCACCAGGCCACGCTGCTGAGCCTCGATCAGCGAGCCACCCCAACATACGAAGCCGTTGGTGCCACGGTCGAGCAACTTGTTCCCTGACCGCCGACGCCTCCGCCTAAATGGACGGCTCGCTCATGCCGTGCGGGCGCTGGACAGTGGTCGCGCAGGAGCGGCCGGTCACGTGCCCGGTACGGGCCGGTTCATGTCGAGGCTGGCGGCAGCAGGATCTGGCAGCGTGGCCCGGGCGAGTTAGCCAGGCGGCTGTCTAGTGTCGCGAGCGGGGCATCGAGCAGCTCGGCGACGGCGACGTACCATCCGTCATAGCAGGTCACGTTCCCCCGGAGCTGCCAAACCCGCCAAGCACAGGGCTGGTAGGGAAAGAACTCCACGCGCAGATCCAGCAGGTCGGTGTGCGCGAGCGAGGCTACGTCGGCTGAGATGTCGCCGGCCAGCACCGCCCGGCGCAGGATGTTGGCGACCTCAACCGGCATTAGGTGCGGAGCCGCCAGCGGATCGCCCGCCAGCAACGACTCGGCCCATCGCCCGCTCGGACCGCTGTCGGTCAGCCCGGCGACGACGATGGACGCGTCGACGACTAGGGTCACCGGCGGTCCTCGTCGCGGTGGGCGAGGATGCGGTCGCGCGGCAGCGCGGAGGCGCTGGCCGCCTTGCGGGCCCGTATGCGGGCGATCAGGACCTCGGCATCGGGCTGGCGGGCGAGTTCGATGAGCTTGGCGCGCAGGTATTCCTGGAGGGATCGTCCGGTCAGCGCCGCGCGGGAGGCGAGTTCGTCGCGCGTCTGATCGGGAACGTCGCGCACAGTGATGGAGGTACTCATAGCATCATTATGCAGCTAATGCTGCTGAAATGCAATCAAAGCTCCGGCGGGCTCCGTCTAAAAGGCGTGCCGCGCGGAGCGCCATGGCACTCCGGTCGGCTAGGTGCGATCCGGGCAGCGATGTTACGGGCTGGCCACGGTAGCCGCGATATCGGCGGCGCACAGTAGGGTCCGGTAATGCCCGGACAGGTCGGCCAGGTGGCACGACCGAAGTTTCGAAGCTAGGTAGTGCCGCCGAGCCGCTGGACGGCAGCGAACGCAGGCGCACTACCGTGACCGCCGCCAGCAGCCCGCGAACTGCCCGGTCTGTGGCCCGCCGCCAACTTGTACACGGCGGCGTCTCCTGTCCCGGTTCAGAGCCCGAATGTTTCCGTCACTCGCTCGGCCAGGTCATCTTCGGTCATCGAGGCGTCAGTCTCGATGGCAGGCAGTTCAAGGCGCTTCGTTTCCTCACGGAGGAGTTCGGTGAACATCCGGTCACGCTCCAGCAGATTAGCCAAGGCCTTTTCCGGGTCGCTGGTCTTGCCAGCGATCTTCCACAGCGAGCCACGGCTAGCGAACGCGGCCCGGCGGAACCCGGGCGTCGGCAGCAGCCACACGGCATGGCTAGGCTCCGTCAGCAGTGGTTCTACCAGGCGCGGCAGCAGCCGGAATCCCTCGGCGATCACGCGAGGTTCGGCCGGGAGGCGCAGGAGATCTTCGACGACCAGGTCGAACAACTCTCCCTGGAACCAGTGAAAGCTCTCCAGCATGGTCTGCGGAGACCTGTTCAGCCACCGCTCGTCCTTGCCCATAGCTTTGAACCTGCTCAGCAAGGGGGCCTCCGGAGGCGCGAAGCGGCGGTCATGGTCCGCCATCGCATCGTCGGTCGCGTACACACGCAGGCCATGCCGGTCCGCTACCCGGTGAGCGATGGTCGACTTGCCCGCACCGCTCCCGCCGCCGATCCAGTAGACATGCCGCAGCCGTGCCCGCAGCACTGCCGTCGCGCGCTCGGTGATCTCACCCACGGCCTCCATCATGCTGCGAGCGGCGGCCAGCCATGGCCGGGCTCCTGACCGGAATTGGAGCAAGGGGTCCGAAGCCGTGCCCGTCAGGCTCCTATCAGGTCACGGCCATCCCGGGCCTCACCGGTGAGACGCCCTCCCGTCGGACCCGGCCAGCGGTTCGGGCACAAGACGTGCTCACGCGGTCAGTTGCGTGCAGCGCCAAGCCGGGGACCGGCGGCAGAACCGCCAAGTCTCACCCAACCAGGCTGCGGATCACCGACGACACGCCGGAAGGCCAATCCGCAACCTCACCCACACCCATTCTGAGGAAGTGTTGCGCGCCCGATCGCTCGGTCAGTGCCGGGGACTAGCGGTCACTCGCGGACACTACGACTAGCTCGTTTGACCAGCGCATCGGCAGGTATGCATATGGCCGCCCATGTCCTGCTGAACAGCAGGTCAGGCTCTGGTTGTCAGCAGCGGCGGACGAATACAGTCCGGCCGTGGTAGAGCCCTGGGATTCGTCAGCACCGGGTGTTCTTCTGCGCCTGCGCGCGGCGAACCTCTGCCAGAGCCACAGCTCATCTGGTCGGGTCATCACGGTCCTAGCATGGCCAGCTCTCGCAAAGTGCCAGCTAGCCGGGCGGCCAAAGCAGGGTCGGCACCGTTGATCTCGGCCAGCAGGGCGTCGATCACGACACCGAGGGCACGGCGAAGCTCTCGGGCATCGAGCGAACGGACCAGCGCGCCAGCAACCGCCGCCGTGGCCTCAGGCGGAAGCTGGTCCATGCCACGACCCTGATAGGGGGAGGCACCATGGCGGAGGCAGGCGAGGGCCAGTACGTGATCACGGATACCGCTGATCATGTATTCCGCCTGCCACACCCTGCCCCGGGCGATGCTCGACCGGGCGTGCAACGCATACAGCCAGCCCATGCCGATCAGCGCGCTCGCGGTCGGCAGCGGCGGCAGCGGCTTATCGGCTGCAGTGCCGAACAGCAGCCGGAACGTCGGCGCGATCGGGCCGAACTCTGTTGCTGGCGCGAAGGCGATATCAACCTGCAAGGTACTGGCCAGCAAGAACACACGATAGGTGGTCGCCCCGCTGACCACATCGGCGTGGTGCACCGCCTGGTGATCCCGGTACATCATGGCAGTCCAGTCCGCGATAACCACGGCGATCTCAGCCTCTGGGGCAACGCCCAGCGCCAGGTCAATATCGGACCAGCGGTCCTCGGCTCCCAGCGACGCCGAGCCAGTCAGCGCAGCGCCACTGATGCGCCCGTCGGAGCGGGCCGCCGCGATCAGCGCATCACGCAACCAGCCGCGATCGTTGGGCGTAAACACCAGGGCCACGGTACTGCACCAAGGCCGGGGCCGAGGCAGCCGGTCAGGGAAGCGGTGCGGCAGCAAAAGCGGCAGGCCCGGAAGGTTCGGCTTGCTTCGGGACGAATCGAGGCAGTCAGCGGACAGCGCGCCCCAATCTCACCCATCCGCGGGAGCCCTGAAAGGGGCATGAAGTCTTCCAAGCAAAGGGGTCGCGGGCACTTTCATGACGCCGGGTGCGGGCGGACGGCACCGCCACGACCGAGCGCGCGGGCGCGGCGCCGGGGTCGCTGGGCCGGGGCGTTCGGCGGTATCCGGGCGGGTATAAGACCAGGGTCGTCACCGCCGCGATCGGCCACGCTGCCCCCGGGCAGGCCCGGGCCAGCGGAACCCGGCCGGGCTAGCGTCAGGGCCGATGGCCGCGGTCGTTCCCGGCTGCGGCTCAGCGGCGCCCATCACCTGTTGCAGCGGCGCGGTGCCGGCGAACTGCTGGACGGTGGTGAGCTTGCCGTCCCGGAACGTCACGATGCGGCAGACCTGGGCGTCCAGGCTCTTACCCGTTGCCGTGCCCGTGCCGGTGTACCGCAATTGGACGACCACCGGGTCGCCCGCGTCAGGGACGACCCCAGGGTGCACGGTAAACCCGGCCAGGTCCTGCGAGATCTTCACGAACAAGTTCTGCCTGAAGGCCTCACCGCCGATTCACGGGCGGCCGCCGGGCTGGTCAGGACTCCCCTCGGCCTCGCGCCACCCGATGCCGGGATCGACCATGCCCGGCCCGGCGGCGATGTCGCCGCGGTTGACGGCGTCGTACGGGTCCCGGGCCAGCTGGACGTTACTCATCGCCCGCCGCCTGTCCCGTCTGGGCCGAGCGTACGGCAGCGCTCTGGGCCCCCAACACGCGCCGCGCCGGGCCGTCAGCACCGGCCCAGGCCCGCGTTGCCCGAGCCGGATCCCCGGGCTCGCTGATCAGTACCGCCCGACAGCACGGCAACGCCCCCTGACGCCCGCCAGCAAGCAAACCGGGACGACCGCTCGACGTCCAGCGATGCCGCAGGTTCGAGACGAACACGCCGTCTGCTAACGCGCCGCCAACGACAGCTGTGGATACGTGCCGACGACCGTGGACGCCACGGTTCCCTGACAAGCCGCCTAGCCTGCTCAGGCGGACTGTTATGGACTCGTCGTGGACCAGGAAATCCTTCTGAAAGCGGCCGGTCTGTGGTGGGCGAACCAATCGGCGGGAACCCTCGTTAGGTACTCGGCTGCTGACGCTATGCGATACCGTCGCATTGGCCTTGACCCCGGCGTTTGCCCGGGTAGACGATGGTCCCTGGACTTCGCAGGCACCAAAGGGGGGTGTGAGCATGCCGACCTACGTGTCATTGATTCACTGGACCGAGCACGGCATCAAGAACTACAAGGACACCGGGAAACGCCTCGAGGATTTCATCAAGCTCGCCGAGAGCAAGGGCGGCAGGGTACGTGAAGCGCTGTATACGGTCGGCGAGTACGACGTCGTCACCGTGACCGAGTTCCCCGACGACGAAACCGCCACGGCGGTCCTGCTTCAGGTAGGGTCCCTGGGCAGTGTCCGCACGAACACAATGAGGGCCTTCACCGCCGACGAGATGGGCGGCATCATCAGCAGGACCGGCTAAGCGCGGTCACGTCAAACGCGGGCGTACTTGAAGATCGCGAGGCCATTAGCAGGCCATTAACCGCGGTGACCAGCGGTCAGTCACCGCTATTAGCGAGAACTGGAGTTGCCAGCTCAGCAGCCTTGACGGCTATGCGACATACACTTTCCAAGCTGGTCATGCGGGTTCGATTCCCGTCGCCCGCCCCCGACTAGTCTCGTCAGCGGGCTCGTGAGCCAGTACAGTGCTGGCCTGCGACTTCTGACCTGGCATGTCCGGCCCGTGCACCGGGCTCTCTCATCCGCAGGGTTCACAGGCCACGCGGGCCTCACCGGTCGAAGATAGGCGCGATAGTGCGGTGCGCCCGCTGGTGCGCGAAAGAGCTGGCCGCTGCTCCTGCCCACTATGGGACTCCTTCGTCCCGGCGATGAGCACGTCAAGGCCACCGTGCTGGGTACTGCCCGACGAGCTGATCCAGGACGGACTCGCCCTGCGCCACCGAGTCGAGAGAAGAGACAGGGTCTCACTCTTCTGCCGATGAGCGGACGTACTGAAAACCTAAAGGATGGTAGCGATTAGAGAAGAGAGCACTTTTCAAGAATTAGTCACTCGGCGGCGGACGGACGAGGAACTTGAATTGGTTGCGGCGTGATCGGGAATCGGGGAGGGCCTTCATAGGGGAAGATCTTCGGTAAACGGCGTGTGTGAATCGTTGGAGCGTGGTTCTGGGTGCGTGTGCGTCGGGCTGGCCAGCGGAGCGTCCGGGGCCGGGCGGCCGGTCAGCACCGGCTGGGTGTGGAGCGACGGCTGGGCGGTCCAGACCCGGAGGTGGGCGGGCTCCAGGGCGGTCTGCACGACGTCGGCCAGGTCGGCGCGGACGGCGTCCAGGTCGACCGCCTCCTTGAGCCGGGCCG
>JASHVM010000118.1:0-2527 GCA_030044595.1 Streptosporangiaceae bacterium | reverse complement strand
CGCGGTGCTCGCCGCGGAGCAGCAGAGCGCCGGCCGCGGCCGGATGGGGCGCGCCTGGGTGGCGCCGCCGCGTGCCGCCCTGACCTTCTCCCTGCTCATCCGGCCGCAGGCCGTGCCGCGGTCTCGCTACGGCTGGCTCCCGCTGCTCGCCGGCGTGGCCGTGGCCTCGGCCGTGAACTCCGCGGCCCGGGTAGACGCCCGCCTGAAATGGCCGAACGACGTGCTGGTCGCCGGCGCGAAACTCGGCGGGATCCTGGCCGAGGCGGCGGGCGGCGCCCTGGTCGTCGGCATCGGCGTCAACGTGTCCACCGGACCCGGGGAGCTGCCACCGCCAGGTCCCGGCGCGCTTCCCGCCACATCGCTGCGCGCCGCCGGCTCGCCCAGCCTGGACCGGGCGCCGCTGCTCGCCGAGATCCTGGCCGGCTTCGAGCGGCGGTACCGGGCCTGGTGCCGGGCCGCCGGCGACCCGGCACGCTCCGGACTGCGCCAGGAGTACACCCGGCTGTGCGACACGATCGGCCGGCGCGTCCGCGTGGAACTGCCCGGCGGTCAGCAGCTCTCAGGCCACGCCGCGGGCCTGGACTCGGACGGCAGGCTGATCCTGCGCTCCGCGCCCGGGCCCGAACTGACGGGGTCCGAGCTGACGGGGTCCGAGCTGACGGTGGCGGCCGGCGATGTCATCCACCTGCGCTGACCCGAGGGCGCCCCGACGGCGCCCGCCGGTCCGGGAAGGCGCTGACCTTCCCGGACCGTCTTCCGCGGTGGCCCTCAGGCGCGTTTCCAGGGGCCGAGGGACGGCCACGTCCCGTTTCTCATCCAGGGCAGCTTGTCGGTGCCGAGCACGAAGACGTACGTCTTCCCGCCGGGAACGGTGGTTCCCGCAGGCCCCGAGGTCAGCTTGCCGCCCAGTGATTTCCAGCTCCCCGAGCTACCAATCGGCAGAATGGATGTCTTGTACCACAGCGCGTTGTCGGTACCGCGCGCATACACCACCACCTCGACCGGGGCCGAGATGGCCGCAATGCCCGGGGTGCTGCTGGTCGCGCCTCCGAAGTCGATGAAGCCATAGACCTGCATCCCAAGCGGGCCGAACAGGTACACGTGGTGGTTGGTGCCGATCACCGCGACCACCAGGTTGCCCAGCGAGGTCGCCGCCGCCGGACCGGTGCCGGACAGCAGGGCGCCGCCGGCCGACTGCCACGCGGACCAGCTTCCGCTCGTTCCCTGGACCCTGTACCAGAGCTTGCCGTCGCCGCCGCGGGCCATCGCGACGAGCGGCCCGTACTTGACCGCTACGCCCGCTGCGGCGGTCGGCTTCGACGTGATGACACCGCCGAGCGACTTCCAACCGGACCACTTGCCGCTTACCTGGTGGTTCCACCACAGCGCGTTGTCCGTTCCGCGGCCGAACACGGCCAGCCCGGTCGAGGTCTGGACTAGCGCGGGGCCGCCGACCACGTGGCCGGCGAGCCCGGTCACGCTACCCGTGATCACATTGCGCAGGTACACCTCGCTGTTGTCACCTGTATAGGCGAGGTACACCGACGATGCCCCGGAAGCGGCCGCGCCCATCGTGACACCGGGGGCCGGGTTCGGCACCGCGGCAAACGCCGGGTCCGCGGCCAAGGCGATGGTCAGGCCGCCGCCGATCAGGACCGTCGCCCCCAGCGCCGCAGCGCGGTACGCCCACCTCCCGGCGCCGGAAAGGCCGGGTTTTCGCAAAATCTTCATGACGCATTACCTCCACCATGTGTGCTGTGCTGCCCAGCCTGTCATGACCGAGCCTTCGTCTCCGGTATCAAACCGTGCGACACGCCAGTTCAAGCGGCTGCCGTGCCTGCCCGGACCGGCGGCTGGCTATTTTCCGGCTGCTGATGATGCATGCCACTATGTGATATGGCCTTCAAGGGGCATGACCTTCCCCCGGACGACGATGAGCGCCCGGTCCTGCTGGTGCACCCGCACTGGAAGGTCCTGGTCCGGCCGGTGCTGTTCGCGGTGGTCGTGGTGATCGCGGCGCTGGTCGTGGTGGCGATCATCCCGTCGGGGACCGTCGCCGACGCCGAACGGCTCGCCGTGGCCGCGGTCGCGGTCCTCGCGCTGATGCTGTGGCTGATGGTGCCCGTGCTGCGCCGGCGGATGACCACGTACGAGCTGACCACCCGGCGGCTGCGGATCCGGTCCGGCGTCGTGACCAGGCGCGGCCGGGACATCCCGCTGGCCAGGGTCAACGACGTGTCCTTCGACCAGGGGCCGCTGGACAGGCTGCTGGGCTGCGGGCGGCTGGTCGTCGAGTCGGCCGGCGAGCACGGCCAGATCGTGCTCACCGAGATCCCGCACGTGCAGTCGGTGCACACCACGCTGTTCCAGCTCGTCGAGGAGGAGCAGCGGCGGCTCGAGCGCGAGGGACGCCTCCAGCCGTGAGCCGCTACCCTGCGCTCATGGACGGCATTCAGCTGACTCGACACCCCGTCGCCCCGGAGCCCGAAGGTGGCGGGGTGGTCGCGGAGATCATGCTCGACCGGCC
>JASHVM010000117.1:0-4000 GCA_030044595.1 Streptosporangiaceae bacterium | reverse complement strand
CTGTGCGGTCAGCGCCGCCCCGGCCAGGCCGCCGATCACGCTGGCGACACCGATCTGCTGGGCCCGGCCGACCGGCGCGGCCGGGCCGGCCCCCGCCGCACCGTCCATGGTCACCCAAGGAACCTATCGCGTCACCGGAACAAGGCCACGTGCGGCCGGGCGCCTCGGCCCTCCGCCTCGGCGTGAACTCAGCCGGGGTGCCCTTCGGCACGGGCGGCGGGCCATTGCCCGTTCGGGATGAGCCTCTGCTCGGTGACGACCGCGGAGACCAGCTCGGCCGGCGTGATGTCGAACGCGAAGTTGAGCGCCTTGGTGCCCGCAGGGGCGGCCGGGACGGTGATTTCCTCGTCCGGGCGCTGCTCGAGCGGGATCGCGGCGCCGGCCGGGGTCGCCTCGTCGATGGTCGATTCGGGCGCGGCGACCAGGAACGGGATGCCCGCCCGGCGGGCCGCGAGCGCCAGGCCGTAGGTGCCGATCTTGTTGGCCACGTCGCCGTTCGCGGCGATCCGGTCCGCGCCGACCACCACGGCGTCGGCCAGGTGCCGGCTGATCAGGAACGGTCCCGCGCCGTCGCAGGCCAGCCGGTGCTCGATACCGAGCTGGTCAAGCTCCCAGCAGGTCAGCCGGGCGCCCTGCAGCAGCGGCCTGGTCTCGTCCACGATGACCAGGCTGAGCGCCCGGTCGTCATGCAGCGCCCGGATGACGCCGAGCGCCGTGCCCCAGCCCAGGCAGGCCAGGCTGCCGGTGTTGCAGTGCGTGTGGACGCGAAGCGGGCCGGCGCCGCAAGCCTGGACGAGGTACGCGGCGCCGCGCTCGCTGATCCGGCGGCTGGCCGCCGCGGTGCGATCAAGTACAGCCAGGGCCGCGGCCTGTACGGCCTGGCTGCCCTCGCCGATCCGCGCCGCGACCGCCGCTACCTCGCGGCCGAGGTTGACCGCGGTCGGCCGGGCGTCGGCGATCCGCTTGATCTCCGCGTCCAGCCGTGTGTCGTCCCAGTCCTCGTCCTGCGCCTGGCGGGCCGCCAGCGCCACGCCGAGCGCGCCGGCCGCGCCCAGCACCGGCGCGCCCCGGATGGCCAGGCTGGTAATCGCCGCGACCAGCTGGTCGACGGTGGCGATGCGCCGCGTCCTGACTTGGTGCGGCAGCGCGGTCTGGTCGAGCGCCTCGATGTGCCCGTCCCGCCAGGCGAGCGCGTCGGGTGTGTCCATACTGTGAACCTATGCTGCTCCTCGAACAGGCGCGAGAGGACGTGGTCCGGACCTGCCGCGAGCTGACTGCATCCGGCCTGGTCGTGGGGACGTCGGGCAACGTGAGCGTGCGGGTCGGCGACCTGGTGGCAGTGTCACCCAGCGGGGTGGACTACGCGGAACTGGCCGCCGATCTCATCGGCGTGCACCGGCTGGACGGCGCCGCGGTCGAGGCGCCGCTCCGGCCGACCAGCGAGATGCCGTTGCACCTCGGCATTTACGCCGCCACCGGCGCGGCGGCGATCCTGCACACGCACCCGGTCGCGGCGACGGCGCTGTCCGCCCTGGCCGACGAACTGCCTGCCATCCACTACCAGGTGGCCATGTTCGGCGGCCCGGTCGCGGTGGCGCCGTACGCCACCTACGGGAGCGACGAGCTGGCCCGCAACGTGGTGGCCGCACTGCGCGACCGGACCGCCTGCCTGATGGCTAACCACGGCGCCGTGACCACCGGCCCGGACCTGGGATCGGCCCTGACCGGCAGCCGTTACCTGGAATGGCTCTGCGATGTGTACCTGCGCGTCCTCGCCGCCGGGGGCGGGTCGCCGGCCCCGCGCCTGCTGCCGGCGGGCGAGATCGCGCTGGTGGCCGGCAAGCTGGCGGGTTACGGTCAGCGAGTCCGCCGGGCTGGTCAGCAGCGTCCCTCGTAGGCGCCGGTGACGTAGGTGGTCCACGGGTCCCAGTCGGTCCCGTCGTCGGAGATGATGATCGCGGCCCGGGCGTTGCCGTACGCGTCGAAGGTGGCCAGCGCGGGTCCGTGTGAGCCGTTGATCTGCCAGTAGCCGTAGTCGTCGGTCGGGCTGAGCGCGTACTGGCTGCCGCCGGATTCGGCCATGGCGATCTCGGCGGCCGTGAAGGCCTCGGCCTGCGAGCCGCCGGCGTCTTCCCAGAGTTGCTCGAGGCCGGCGCAGCCGAGCGTTCCGTTCGGGACGGCGGAGGAGGTCAGCGCGGCGGACGCGGCGTGCTTGGGCGCGTACGAGGCGGCGTTCGCGGGCGGGTCGAAGGGGACGTCCAGCTTTTCGCCTGCGTAAATGACGTTGGGGTTCTGCACCACGGACTCGTTCACGTGGTACAGCCAGGGCCAGTCTGCCGAATTGCCGTAGAACTGCTGAGCGATCGAGGCCAGCGTGTCGCCGGGGCGGACGATGTACGTGCGAGTGGACGGCTCAAGGGGCTTGACCATCGCGTCGGTGTGTACTTGCTCGGCCACCGCGGTGGCCGTGGCCGGAGTCCGCACGGCGGCATGGGCCTGCGGCGCCGCGACCAGCACGCTCGCGATGGCCATCGCGGGAGCGGCCTTGCCGGCCTTTTCGGCTACCTTCTCCACCTGTGACGGCGTGGTATGCCTGCCGGTCCGTCGGATCTTCCGGGGGCGGCGGTGCGTCCTGGCTGAATCCACAGAACTCCCCAAGTCGTTTCTGCGCCCGCCCAGCTGTCCCGCTGGGGCCTGTCGGCGAGCCCGGAAGGTCACTTTGCGTGACCTATTAGGCTTGTCTTCGCTCTTACGTGGCCGGTGCCGTCTGCTGAAGCATCGCAGCAATCGTCTGCAGGCCGCAGGCGAATCGCGGTATTCCCGTAACTCGTTCGTGATCTTGCAGGAACTGTTCGGCTGACGCTGAGATAATCCGGTTGTGACTGATGACAGCCTGAGGTACTTCGATGACTACGTGCCAGGGACAACGTATGACTGCGGCAGCGTCAGCGTTGACCAAGCTGATATAATCTTGTTCGCTAATAAGTTCGATCCACAGCCCTTTCATACCGATCCCGAGGCCGCGGCCCGCGGGCCGTACGGCGGACTGATCGCCAGCGGCTGGCATACGTCGGCCCTGGTAATGCGGCTGCTCGTCGACAACTACCTGTCGGCTGAGGCGAGCCTGGGCGGCCCGGGCGCCGACGAGATCCGCTGGCCCTACCCGGTCCGTCCGGGGGACACGCTCCGTGTCCGGGCTACGGTGGTGGAGGCGCGGAGGTCGCTGAGCAAACCGGATCGCGGCATCGTGAAGACGATGGCCGAGGCGGTGAATCAGGACGGCAAGACGGTCATGCGGGCCACCGCGATCAATTTCCTCCGCGTTCGCCCGGAATCCGACGCCTGAACAGGCCGGCCGCGACCAGGGCGAGCCCGGCCACGGCCGTGATCGGGCCGATGATGGCCCACAGGGTGGCGCCGGTCATGAAGCTCCCCGTCACGTAGCCCAGTCCCTGCAACGTCCAGACGATTCCGGCGACGGCGATGAGGGTGCCCGCGGCTACCAGCAGCACCCTGGTCGTCGTCGTCATGGTGCGAGCCTAGCCGGGTGCCTGCTCGCGGGGGATAGTAGGACGTGGCTTGGGAATGTCCGCGCGGCCGAGGAAGGGAACTGTCATGCTCTACGCCTTCGGGTTCGAGCGGGTCGGCGTGGTGGTCGGCGACCTGTACTTCGTGGATCCGCAGCCGGGCAAGGGGCAGGAGGGTCCCGAGCACGGCGTCCGGCTCGAGCTGCGGGTACTGGAGCGCGGTGCGCTGAAGGGATCGCCCTACTCGGCTCAGCCCATCGAGGTCGGCCGGCCGATCTGGCGCGTCGACCTGCTCGAGTCGGTCGCCGGGCGTCCGGGCAGCTTCGACCGCACGCATCATCACCCGGCGTTCAGCGGCTGGGATCCCAGCCGCCGGGTCTTTGCGAGGGACCTGTCGGCGGACCCGTTCGGGTGGCTGGGCGAGAAGCTGGCGGACCTGGACGGCCTGCTGGTCGCGGCCGGATTCCCGGCCG
>JASHVM010000116.1:0-8172 GCA_030044595.1 Streptosporangiaceae bacterium | reverse complement strand
TCCCGGCGCGTTCGGGAGCCCGGACGCGGCGAGCCACGTGGACACGGGCGATCCGTCCACCGATCCCACGGGTCCGCGAACTGAACTAAAAGCCTGAGGGGGAGAGGTCATGACCATCGCCGTTTCCGTCATCATCGCGTGGCTCCTCATCGGCCTGGTGATCGGAGCGCTGGCCCGGCTGCTCGTGCCGGGCCGCCAGCACATCGGGCTGATACTGACGATCCTGATCGGCGTCGTGGCCGCGCTGGTGGGCGGCGTCATCACCACCGCGATTCTTGGCGCCGGACACGCCGTGATCACGTTCATCGTGGCGGTGGTGGCGGCAGCCTTGCTGGTCAGCGCGTTTACCACCCGCGGCTACGCGCGGTACCGCAACCGCCGCAGGCCCGCCTGGTGGCGCTGGTAACCGCACGAGGAGATCCGCCGGGGCGGTCGGCCCCGGCGGATCTTCTGCGTTAGCGCGCCCACGTCACCGCTACTATTAAGGCGGGTCAAGGGCCGCCACGGGCTCGTGCCTGGCCCGCCGCTCCCGGCCCAGGGCGGCGCGCTCCACCAGAGATCATGGTCGGGAGAGATGCCGCAAGACACCTGGACGAATGGCTCTGCCGCCGAACTCGGCGACCTGGCGGGACGGCGCGATGCGCTCCGCCAGGCCGCGGCGATGCCCGGCGCCGACCCGCGCGCTCTGCTTGAGGCCGCGTTCGCCGAACTGGACGCTGCCGTCGAGGTGCTGACGAAAGTGACAGAAGCCGGCCAGCCCGAGTCTGCTCCCGCTGCCCAGCCCGATTCGCTCAGTGCTGAGAGGACCCTGCTGCGGGCCGTGTTCCAGAGTGCGCCCGCGCCCTTGTTCGTACTGGAGCCGGACGGCACGGTGCGCCGCGCGAACAACAGGGCCGGCCGCATGATCGGCGCCGCACCGGGGTACGCGACCGGTCGCGCGCTAACCACGTTCGTCGACCTGCCCTCACGCGCCGCGGTGCAGAGCCAGCTCGCCGCCGCCGCGCGAACGGGAACGGCCAGGCGGGTCGACTGCAGATTGCTCGGGCCGGACGGACCGGTGGACGTAAACCTCACCGTTGAGGTCATCGCGCTGCACGACAGCACGCGGCTGCTCGTGGTCACCGTGGCCGCCGAGCCGGATCCGACGAACCCGTCGCGCACGAGGACACGGGGCAAGTCCGGGCGCAGAAGCACGCCCGAACGCGCCGAGGAGCAGACGGCTCCCCCGGGGTTGGTCCGGGCCATGACGCGCCGGATGGACATGATCACGGCGGTCACCAGGTTGCTGCTCGACAACAGCACGTTCAGCGAGGCAGTCACGCTTCAGCGTTGCGCCCGGCTGCTGGCGGGCAACGTCGCGAGCTGGGTGATCGTCGACGTGGAGCGGGCAGGCCTGCTGCGGCGCCAGTCCGTGATCGGCCCGCACGGCCAGCCGTCGGAGGAACTGGCCAGGACGGCGCGCGCCGTTGATCCGGAGCCCGGCTCGGTACCGGATCAGGTCTATTCTGCGGGCACGTCCATCCTGCTGGCCCACGCCGAGGACACCGATATCCTCGGTACCGCCCCGGACGGGACGCCGCTGCTGATGCTGATCGGCGCGACCTCGCTGCTCAGCGTGCCTGTCACCGACGGCGACACGACTTATGGCGCCCTCACCCTGGCCCGCACCGCAGGCGAGGGGCGATTCGAGATCGTCGACCTGGGCCTGGTCGAGGAACTTGGCCGCCACCTCGGCGTGGCCATCCGCGTCGACCGCATGTTCCGGCAGCGTTCGGTGGTGGCCGAGGCGCTGCAGGAAAGCCTGCTCCCGGCCGGGCTGCCGGACGTTCCGGGGATCGACCTTTCCGCGGCCTACATGCCCGCCACCGAAGGACTGGAAGTCAGCGGCGACTTCTATGACGTGTTCCCGGTGACCGACGGCTGGGCCATCACGGTCGGGGACGTCTGCGGCAAGGGACAGGAGGCCGCCGCGATGACCGCGGCCGCGCGGCACGCGATCCGGGTTCTCGCGCACTGGAACCCGGATCCGGCGGACGTGCTGGCTAAGGTAAACGAGGTCATCCTGGCCGGTGACTACGAGGACCGTTTCGTGACCGCCCAGCTCGCCTACCTGCGGTGGAATGCCGACCGACTGCGCGTAACGCTGGCCAGCGCCGGCCACCCTGGCCCGGCCCTGGTACACCCGGACGGCCGGGTCGACTTGCTGAGCGGCGGCGGCCTGCCGCTGGGCCTGTTTCCCGACGCCGACCCGGGCACCGAGGTGCTCGAACTCGGCGAGGACGACCTGCTCTTCTTCTACTCCGATGGGGTCACCGACGCGCGCAGCATAGACATGCGCTACTTCGAGGACAGCCTGGCCGATGAGCTGGCCGGCCTGGCCGGCCGAACGGCGGCCGAGACCGCCAGGAGCGTGCAAAGCCGGGTCGCCAGCTTTTCCGAGGACGAACTGCGTGACGATATGACCATCCTGGTCGCCAAGGTGAAGTCGCCGCCGGACGGCACCTGATCACGACGGGGAATTCCGACCAGCGCCCGGCCGCGCTGAGCTTGACCCGGCGGTCTTCGGGTGCTGGCCGCTGTGGGCGGCCACGACCTCGCCGGCCACCTCGGTGACCTTGACGTGGCGGCGCTGCGATTCGGCGCGCAGGCGCCGCAGCGCTTCGTCAGCGTCGCAGCCAAGCGCGTGCATCAGGATGCCCTTGGCCTGGTCGACGACGGAGCGCGCCACCACGGCGTCCTTGAGCTGGCTGGCCGTCCGCTGCGCCTGGTTATAGGCCGTCGCATTCGTCAGCATCGCGCTGCCGAACGCGGCCAGCATCTCCGCTACGGGGTCAGACCCCTCGTCGAGCACGCCGGGGCGGACGCTGAACAGCGACAGGACCAAGGCGCCGCGCGGAAGCTCGCGCACCAGATGGACTGAACAGCGCACACCGCAGCGCAGCGCGGCCTCTGCGTATTCGGGCCAGCGGCTCTCGTCCAGCGTGTCCGGGCAGCTGACTCCGGCCCGCGCATCGGCCGCGGCCACGATGGGCCCGTGTCCGGTCTTCAGTTGCAGGTCGGCCAGGTCGGCCAGGTCGGGATGAGTCGCCGTAGAGCTGATCATCTCGCCGTCGCGCCAGACCGCCGCGTGGGTCCCCGAGCAGGCCGGCACCTGCCAGGCGGCTAGCTCGGCCAGCTTCTTCAGTGACCTGGCTTCTCCGCTGTTGCTGAGGCTGAGCAGTTCCGCCGCCTCATGCCCCAGGTGCTCGATCGGCAACAGATCCTCCGTCCCTGGCTCATTTGTAGCACGTCTCGGTCGACTCGTCCGTCGCCGCGCCAGGGCCCGCCGGCGAGGAAAAGGCCAGCGTGTCACCGGCGCTGCCGACCGGTTGACGCTCAGACGCGGGGGTGCGCTGACACCCAGGCGGCCGGTGCCGGGGTGTCAGCGCCTGGTACCAAGTCCCTGGGCAGCCGCGGCCGCTCAGTTACGGATCAGCTTGGCCAGGCGTCTGGACGCCTGGCCAAGCGCGTGCCCGGCGCCCAGGAAGCCGGCCCACGGGTCGTCGGCACTGTCCAGCCTGGCCCGCACGGTGGAGATGGTGAACCGGCCGGGCTCCACCGCGGTGTCCTGCACCTCCCGCCACCTCAGCGGGGTGGATACCCGCGCGCCCGGGCGCGCGCGCACGGAGTAGCAGGCCACCACCGTCTGCGCGTAGGCGTTGCGCATGACGTCGGCGTAGATTCGCTCGCCCCGCTTGTCCTTGCGCTGCTCAGCAGTGATCACGTCCGGATGCCTGCTGGCGAGCACCTGCGCCACATGGTGGGTGAACTCCAGTACCGCGTCGAAGCCGGCCCGCCGGTCGAGCGCCACGTGCACGTGCAGGCCGCGGCCTCCGGTGGTCCGGACGTAGCTGGTCAGGCCGAGTTCCCCGTCGAGCAGATCACGCGCCCACAGCGCCGCCTGACGTACCTGCTCGAAGTGCTGCGAGTCCGGCGGGTCGAAGTCGATGACCAGCTGATCGGGCTGGCCTAGCTTGTCGGCGCGGCTGGTAAGCCCGTGCACTTCGATGCAGGCCTGGCTGGCCAGGTAGACCAGGGTGGCTGGCTTGTCGCAGATCGCCTGCCGGACCACACCGCCTTCTTTGGGCACCTCTACCCGGGGGATCCAGTCGGGAAAGTACGCAGGCACGTTCTTCTGGACGATGCGCGGGCCGGCTACGCCATCGGGGTAGCGCATCATCGTGATCGGCCGGTCGCGCAGCCACGGCAGCATCCGGCCGGCGGCATCCGCGTAGTACCTGGCCAAGTCCTCCTTGGTAATCCCGTCGTCGGGGAACAGGACCTTCCCGGGGCTGGAGAGCCGCACCGCGATGCCGCCGGCCGTGATGTCTGCGGTCATCTCGGGTCAGGTGTTCGGGTTCGCCATGCTGACCTCGGCCAGCGCGGAGCGCGGCCGCACAGGGACTGGTCGTTAACCACGAGTACGGCTCCGACACCCCAGTCGCGCATGATCCGCGCGGCTTCGCCGACGGTCTGGTGGTAGTCCACCCCGATGGGACCCGGCGTCATCAGGTCGCGCACCCTGGCGTCCATGACGTGCCTCCTGCAGTTTGTGGATACGGTTCGCGTCTTTATGCGCTGCCAGCCGAGCGCGGCCCTAAACAGCCCAGCGCGGAGGGAAGCAGGCTCACGGGGGCCGATGCGAGCTGCGGCCATGACGGGGCTCAGCGGCGGCCGAGCAGCCGGTCGAGCGCGCGCCCGACCTCGTCGGCCAGGTCGGTGTCGGTTCTGGCCGGCGCCCCGACGGCGGCGTCGCCGCCGACGGGGATGAGGCTGGCCTCCGGCTCCCGGACCAGGCCGCAGTCCAGGCATTCGACTTGGCCCAGCCGCCGGATCAGGTGGGCGCTGTGGCATCCGGCACAGTGTTCCAGGTCGGCAGTCCAGTCGCCGGATTCCTGGCAGGCCGGGCAGACGAGCACCAGCTGCTCCCGCGCCACCCCGCGCCGCCAGGGACTCTTGCCTCGCTCCGGGTCCGTCTGCCGCACCCCGCAGCGGTAACACGGCACTCCCCCAGGCCTCCCTACCTAAGCGCGCTAGCCGAGTGCGGCGAGCGCCTTGGAATACTCGGCCAGGTCGCGCGCCTGCGGGATCGGGTTGACCACCTTCCACCGCACGACGCCCTCCTTGTCGATGATGAACGTGCCCCGGGTCGCGATGCCGCGCTCGGGGTCGAACACACCGTACAGCTTCGCGACCGTCCCGTGCGGCCAGAAGTCAGACAGCAGCTCGAAGGTGAAGTGCTCGGCGTCGGACCAGGCGCGGTGGGCGTAGGTGGAGTCTACGGACACCGTGAGCAGCTCGACATCATCGCGGGACACCTCGGGAAACTCGTCGCGAAGCGCGCACAGCTCGCCCGTGCATACGCCGCTGAACGCCAGCGGGTAGAAAACCAGCACGACGTTCTTGACGCCGCGGAAGCTGGACAGCCGCACGGGCGTGCCGTGCTGGTCGGTCAGCTCGAAATCAGGCGCCTGATCGCCTACCTCAACCGCCATGCCTGAGTCCTTTCGCTGGATTCGGGGGAAGGGGGCCGGGGAACGCCGGCCACGGTCCAAGTCTGCCACCTGGCCGCCGGCGTGGAACCACCGGCCGTTCGGGATAAAAATGGGGCGAACCGACGGTCAGCTGCGCGCGTACGGCACCCGGACGCCGGCTTACCTGCGCGCCTTCGGCGCCACCAAACGCGTGCCCGACCAGTCACGAGCCGCGCTCACGCTCGAGGTCTGCGACAGCCCGGCGGTCGGCGCAGCCTCCCCGATGTCGCTCGGCTCGACATGGCCTGACCTGCCCGCCTTCGGCGTGAGCAGCCAGATGTACCCCCCGTCGGCCAGCGGCGTGAGGGCGTCGACCAGCGCGTCAACGAGGTCGCCGTCCCCGTCCCGCCACCACAGCAGGACCACGTCGACCACGTCGTCGTAGTCCTCGTCGACCAGCTCCACGCCGTCCATCTGGGTGATCGCGCCGCGCAGCTGCTCGTCGCAATCATCGTCGTAGCCGATCTCCTGCACCACCTGGCCCGGCTTGATGCCGAGCCGCTCGGCCTGGCCGCGTTCGTCCTGCGCCTGGCCCGCGGTCGCGCTCACTGACGTCCTCCTTGGATCCCTCCCCGCGGCGCCGCGCGCCTGCTGGACGCCCAGCCCGAACCGGGCCAGGCCCCGACGGCGGCGTCCGCGTCAGCACTCTTGTTGGGACAGTTCACACTGGGTCGGCCCGGCGCGCAAGTGGCAATCGGCTCAGCCAGGCAAACCGCCGCCATAAATTGACCTGCGCGCCCCGTCGCCCGGCCTTTCGAGCCGGTTCTCATCACGTAAGGTAACGGCGGAATCCGCTCTTGGCGAAACCGGCCCCCGATGGCTGCTTCCTGGGGTATCGGAGGCGCCGCTCGCGGTAGGCGGCGGTTACCGTCGAGTAGAGATGCGTTACGGGCCGGTTCGTACGACGATTGGTCTGGACAACACATCGAAGATTCTGCACATGCGGCCGAACAGCCGCCCGATTACTGCGGAAGGCGAGGCTACCCCGTGGCTTCCGGACGTCAGCGGTACTCCATCATCAGCGACGGGCTTCCGACCCAGCTGCCCGACATCGACCCGGACGAGACTCGCGAATGGATCGAGTCGTTCGACACCGTGGTCCGGACCAGGGGCCGGACCCGCGCCAGGTACGTGATGCTCAGCCTGCTCGAGCGGGCGCGCGAGCAGCAGGTCGGCGTGCCCGGCCTGCGCAGCACCGACTACATCAACACGATCCCGCCCGAGCGCGAACCCTGGTTCCCGGGCGACGAGCACGTCGAGCGGCGGATCAGGGCTTACATCAGGTGGAACGCCGCGGTCATGGTCTCCCGGGCCAATCGCCCGGGCCTGGGAGTGGGCGGGCACATCGCGACCTATGCTTCTGCGGCGTCGTTGTATGAGGTGGGATTCAACCACTTCTTCCGGGGCAAGGACCACGGTGAATCCGGGGACCAGGTGTTCATTCAGGGGCACGCGGCGCCGGGCATCTACGCGCGGGCCTTCCTTGAGGGCAGGCTGACCGAGGACCAGCTCAACGGGTTCCGGCAGGAGCTGTCGCACCCCGGTGGCGGGCTGCCGTCCTACCCGCACCCGCGGCTGATGCCAGACTTCTGGGAGTTCCCCACGGTCTCGATGGGGCTCGGCGCGCTCAACTCCATCTACCAGGCCAGGTTCAACCGGTACCTGCTCGCCCGCGAGCTCCACGACACCTCGCGCTCGCACGTGTGGGCGTTCCTCGGCGACGGCGAGATGGACGAGCCGGAGGCGCTCGGCGCGATCGGCCTGGCCGCCCGGGAGGAACTGGACAACCTCACCTTCGTCATCAATGCCAACCTGCAGCGGCTGGACGGCCCGGTGCGCAGCAACGGCAAGATCATCCAGGAACTCGAGGCCTTCTTCCGCGGCGCGGGCTGGAATGTCATCAAGGTCATCTGGGGCCGCGACTGGGACCCGCTGCTGGCCCAGGACACCGACGGCGTGCTGGTGAACAAGATGAACACCACGCCGGACGGCCAGTTCCAGACCTACAGCGTGGAGTCGGGCGCGTACATCAGGGAGCACTTCTTCGGCGACGACCCGCGGCTGCGCGCGATGGTCGAGCACCTGTCCGACGACGAGCTGCGCTCGCTGTCACGCGGCGGCCACGACTACCACAAGGTGTACGCGGCGTTCCGCGCGGCGCGCGAGCACGTGGGGCAGCCGACGGCGATCCTCACGCACACGATCAAGGGCTGGACGCTGGGCAAGGACTTCGAGGCGCGCAACGCCACGCACCAGATGAAGAAGCTCACCGTGGCCGAGCTGAAAGAGTTCCGCGACCGGCTCTACCTGCCGATCCCGGATTCCGCCCTGGAAGCCGAACTCCCCCCCTACTACCACCCGGGACAGGAGTCCGACGAGATCCAGTACATGAAGGAGCGGCGGGCTGCCCTCGGCGGGGTGCTCCGCCGCCGGGTCGTGCGCGCCAAGCCGCTGCCGCAGCCGCCGGACTCGGTGTACGACGAGCTCCGCAAGGGCTCGGGCAAGCAGACGGTCGCCACCACGATGGCGTTCGTCCGGCTGCTCAAGGACCTGATGAAGGACCCCGTCATCGGCGACCGGTTCGTGCCGATCATCCCGG
>JASHVM010000115.1:0-4367 GCA_030044595.1 Streptosporangiaceae bacterium | reverse complement strand
AGCGCGGGATCGCGACGCTGCGGCTGGTCGCGCGCGGCGGCGCGCGGTACGCGAGCAGCGCGCCGCGGCTGTTCGCCGCCGCGGGCGAGCACCGCGAGCAGCTGCGGAACGACCTGGCGCTGCAGACCGCCGAGGACGTCGCCGCGACCCTGGGCACGATGAAGGGCGTGCTGATGAAGCTGGGCCAGATGGCCAGCTACGTCGATGACGGCCTGTCGCCGGCGGCCCGGCGGACGCTGGCCCGGCTGCAGGACAGCGTCCCGCCGATGAGCCCGGACCTGGCCGCGCAGGTCATCACCGAGGAGCTGGGCCAGCCGCCGGAGCGGGCCTTTGAGACCTGGGACCCCGAGCCCATCGCCGCCGCGTCGATCGGGCAGGTGCACCGGGCGATCACCCGCGACGGCCGCGCCGTCGCGGTCAAGGTGCAGTACCCCGGCATTGCTGAGACCATCGAGGCCGACCTGGGCAACGTCGCCCTGGTGCGCCGGATGCTCAAGATCACCGCGCCCGCGCAGGATTTCGACGCGCTGATCGCCGAGCTGCGCGAGCGGGTCACCGAGGAGCTCGACTACCGCACCGAGGCCCGCAACCAGCAGCTGTTCGCCGACTACTTCGACGGCCACCCCACCATCTGCGTGCCCGCCGTCGTCGCGGAGCTGTCGACGCGGCGGGTGCTGACCAGCGAGCTGGCCGGCGGTGCCCGGTTCGCCGAGCTGGCCGGCTGGCCGCAGGCCGAGCGGGACCTGGCCGGGGAGACCATCTACCGGTTCGTGTTCCGCAGCCTGTACGGGGCGAACGCGTTCAACGGCGACCCGCATCCGGGCAACTACCTGTTCGGCGGCGGCGGCAAGGTCACCTTCCTGGACTTCGGGCTGGTCAAGCGGTTCACCGCCGGCGAGATGCGGCCGCTGGTCGCGATGGCCAGGCACCTGTGCGTCGACAACGACCCCGAGGCGTTCCGCTCGGCGATGGTGGACGCCGGGTTCCTGGTCCCGGACGCGCCGGTGTCCACGCCGGTGGTCGTCGAGCAGATGGCCGTGTTCTACGACACCGTCCGCGAGCGCGGCCCGCGCACGATGACCGGCGAGTACGCCTCGGCGGTCACCCGGCGGTTCTTCGACTTCCGCAGCCCGCTGGCCGCGTACGCGCGGATCCCCCGCTCGTACGTGATCCTCCAGCGGATCAACCTCGGCGTGTTCGCCCTGCTCGGCGAGCTGTCCGCGACCGCCGACTGGCGGCGCATCGCCGAGGAGATCTGGCCGTTCGTCCAGGCTCCGCCGTGCACGCCGATGGGCGCCGCCGAGGCCAGCTGGCGGGCTCGGCGGAAGGTGCCGAGCCACGGTCCGTTCGGCAGGAAAGATCTTTTGAATTTACCGAACGGACCTTCCCGGCCCGGGACCGGTTAATGGCGGCAGCGGGAGGTCGTTTCTCGGCGGGCTCAGCCGACGTAGAAGATGCCGAGGCCGAGGGCCACGCAGATGCCGGCGATGATCCAGAAGCGCACGACGATCGTGGTCTCGGCCCAGCCGGCCAGCTCGAAATGATGCTGCAGCGGCGCCATGCGGAATACCCGCCTGCCGGTCAGCTTGAACGAGCCGACCTGGATCACCACCGAGAGCGTGATGATCACGAACAGCCCGCCCATCAGGAACAGCAGCAGCTCGGTATGGGTGGTGATGGCCAGGCCGGCCAGCACGCCGCCGAGCGCCAGCGAACCGGTGTCGCCCATGAAGATCTTGGCCGGGGGCGCGTTCCACCACAGGAAGCCGATGCACGCGCCCATGACGGTCGCGGCGACGATGGCCAGGTCCTGCGGGTCGCGCACGGGGTAGCAGCCCTGGAACAGGTAGACCGTGCAGTCGTTGCGCAGCTGCCAGATCCCGATGATCATGTAGGCGGCGAGCGCGAGGATGGCCGCGCCGGTGGCCAGCCCGTCCAGCCCGTCGGTGAGGTTCACGGCGTTGGACGTCCCGGAGACCATGAGGACGACGAAGGCCACGAAGAGCACCGGGCCGAGCGAGAGCCCGAAGTCGGCGTAGAAGGACAGGTGGGTGGACGCCGGGGTCAGGTCGAACCCGTCGGGGAACCTGATCGCGAGCACGGCGAAGATCCCACCCACGATGGCCTGGCCGGCCAGCTTGGCCCCGCTGCGCAGGCCCAGGCTGCGCTGCATGTAGAGCTTGATGAAGTCATCGGCGAAACCGACCAGGCCCAGCCCGGTCATCAAGAACAGGACCAGCAGCCCGGACGCGGACGTGGCGTCGCCGGTGGCGAGATGACCGATGAAGTACCCGGCGAGCGACGCGGTGATGATGACCGTGCCGCCCATGGTGGGCGTGCCGCGTTTGGACAGGTGGCCGGCGGGCCCGTCGGACCTGATCTCCTGGCCGTAACCGCGCCTGCTGAAGGCGCGGATGGCCAGCGGCGTGCCGAACAGCGCGATGAACAGCGAGACGGCCGCGGACAACAGGACGGTTTTCACCGGTCCGCCTCCTCGAGCAGATCAGCAGCGACGTTTTCCAGGTGAGCCGCGCGGGAAGCCTTCACCAGTACCACGTCGCCGGGCTTGAGCCTGTCGCCGAGCACGGCCAGCGCCGCCGGGCCGTCGGGCACGCCGAGGGCCTCGCCGCGCCAGGACCGCACCCGCCGCGTGCCGGACAGCACCGGCGCCGCCTCCGGCCCGACCGCGATCACCCCGGCCAGCCCGGCCCGGGCAGCGAGCTCGCCGACTTGCTCGTGGCTGGCGCGCGAGGTATCGCCGAGCTCGGCCATAGGGCCCAGGACCGCGAACCCGCGGCCGTCCCGCGCCAGGTGGCGGAGGGCCTCAAGTGCGGCCGCGACGGACTCGGGGTTGGCGTTGTAGGCGTCGTTGATGACCGTCACCCCGTCGGCCCGGCGGTGGACTTCCATCCGCCACCGGCTGCGCGCCTGCGCGGCGGAGAGCCCGGCCGCGGCGTCGGCCAGGCTGAGCCCGAGTTCGAGAGCCAGGGCGGCGGCGGCCAGGGCGTTCGGCACGTTATGCGCGCCGTGCAACGGCAGGGCGACGGCCGCTGAACCTGCGGGGGTCAGCAGCGTGAAGCTGGGCCGCCCGAGGTCATCGAGCCGCACGTCGGCCGCGCGCACGTCGGCCGCGCGCACGTCGGCCCCGCGCGAGGAGGACCGGGGCTGCGCCACGCCGAAGGTGACGACGCGGGCGGCGGTGCGGGCCGCCATGGCCAGGACACGGGGGTCGTCGGCGTTGAGGATGGCCACGCCGTCGGCCGGCAGCGCGTCGGCGAGCTCGCCCTTGGCCTGAGCCACCTGATCCAGCCCGCCGAACTCGCCGGCGTGCGCGCGCCCCACGTTGAGCACCACGCCGTAGCGGGGCGGCGCGATGGCGCACAGGTGCGCGATGTGGCCGACGCCGCGGGCGGACAGCTCGAGCACCAGGTACCTGGTAGCCAGGTCGGCGCGCAGCACGGTCAGCGGGAGCCCGAGTTCGTTGTTGTACGACCCGGCGGGAGCGATCGTCGGCCCGAGACGCTCCACCAGCTGGGCGGCGAGATCCTTGGTCGACGTCTTGCCCGACGACCCGGTGATGCCGACGATCTGGGCCGCGGGCAGCGAGTCCACCACGAACCTGGCCAGCGCGGCCAGCGCGGCCGGCACGTCGGCCACCACGACCGAGCGGGCGGGGACCGGCCGGCTGGCGAGCACGGCGACCGCACCGGCCGCGATGGCGGCGGCGGCGAAGTCGTGCCCGTCCGACCGTTCCCCCGCGAGCGCCGCGAACAGCCCGCCGGGGCCGGCCCGCCGGGAGTCGATCACTACCTCGCCGGACACGATCGCGTCCGCGTCACCGTGCAGCTGGCCGGCGGTTATGCGCGCGATCTGCGCCAGCGACAGCGGGATCACCGGTCCACCGCCCACGGATCGGGCTGAGCCTTGGCCCGGCGTTCCAGGGCTTCCGCGGTGACCTGCCTGTCGTCAAACGGCAGAACCGCGCCCGCTACGTACTGCCCGGTTTCGTGCCCCTTCCCGGCCACCACGATCACGTCGCCGGGGGCGGCCAGCCAGACGGCTCGGGAGATCGCCGCAGCCCGGTCTGGCTCGATGATCACCCGGGCGCGTTCTTCTTGCGGCACGCTGAGCACACCGTCCAGCATCGCCGCGAGTATCGCCAGAGGGTCTTCGGATCGCGGATTATCGCTGGTGAGAATGGCCACATCGGCCAGGGTCGCGGCAGCGGCGCCCATCATCGGGCGCTTGGCCCGGTCCCGGTCGCCGCCGCAGCCGAGCACGATGATCAGGTTCTGCGGGGTGACCGGCCGCAGCGAGCGCAGCACGGCCTCTACCGCGCCCGGCTTGTGCGAGTAGTCGACAAAGGC
>JASHVM010000009.1:0-23787 GCA_030044595.1 Streptosporangiaceae bacterium | reverse complement strand
GTTCACGGTCCAGTACAGCGGGCGCCACATCTCCCACTGGAAGGTGAACGAGTTGAACACCGAGCTCGTCCCGGAAGTGTTGATGGGAAGGATCCAGGTCGGGGCGAAGCCCGGACCCTCCGCCCACGTGATCGTCGCGGCCTTGCCCGAGGGTGCCCCGGCGGCGGGAATCTCCCCGATCCCGCCGGGTACCTTGGTGGCCCCCGACGTGGTACTGGTGGAGTTGCTGCTACTGGTGCTGCAGGCGGCGAGGGCGGTGACGCCCGCCACCGCGAGGGCAACCCCGCCGATGTACTTCTTCTTCCCGAAGGTATTCATCGCCCCTCTCTCCCTGTGCTGCTGGCGCCTGTGGTCCGTCCTGGAGTCATGAGCATGTCGCCCTTCTCTCTCGCAGTTCGCGCCGGTGATCCGCCCCCTTCCACCCGCGCGAAGGCCCCGGGTCGCAGTCCCCCAGCCTGGTCACGGCCCCGTCTCCCCGGCACATCCGCGCCTGCCCCGTACCGAGCCGGCCACTCAGCTATCGGTGCTACAGGCAGGTCCCGCGCACAGCACCGACGGCAGCAGGTCGGGGCTTCCCTTCAGCTGTTCCCGGTCTATGCCTAGGAAGGCTATGCTTGGTATTTCTAGGCGTCAAGGCCGGCCGGATGGCCGGCCCGGCCTGGCCAGGCCGTGGCTCCGTCACGGGGGCGGGCAGTACCTCGAACGCGTGGCCGCGCTCAGTGCCCCATCCCGAGCCCGCCGTCCACCGGGATGACGGCGCCGGTGATGTAGGCGGCGTCCCGGCCGGCCAAGAACGCCACCGCCGCGGCGACCTCATCCGGCGACGCGAACCTGCCGAGCGGGACGGCGGCCATGATCGCCGCCCTGCGCTGCTCCGGCAGCCCGGCTGTCATGTCGCTGTCCACGAAGCCCGGGGCGATCACGTTGGAGGTGATGCCGCGGGAACCAAGCTCGCGGGCCAGAGACCGGGCCAGGCCGATCAGCCCGGCCTTGGACGCGGCGTAGTTGGCTTGCCCGCCGGAGCCGTACAGGCCGACCACGGAGGAGATGAAGATGAGCCGGCCGCGGCGCATCTTCATCATGCCGCGCACCGCTCGCTTGGCCACCCGGTACGCCCCGGCCAGGTTGGTGTCGAGCACGGCGGCGAAATCGTCCTCGCTCATCAGCGCGAGCAGCTGGTCGCGGGTCACGCCCGCGTTCGCGACGAGGACCTCCACCGGTCCCTGCCCGGCTTCTACCGCGCCGAACGCCACGTCGACGCTCGTCGCGTCCCGCACGTCGCAGCGCACCACCTCGAGTCCCTCGACCGGCTCCCCGGAGCGGGAAGTCACGGTGACACTGTCACCGTCGGCGGACAGCCGCCGCGCGATGGCCAGCCCGATACCGCGGTTCCCGCCGGTTACCAGCACCGAACGGCCCAACGTCCACCTCTCCCACGCGGCCGGGGGGTCCTGGGTGTCGTCCCCGAAGAAATACAGCGTACGCGCGGGGCCAGCGACGGTGGGATAGACTTCCGGGTTCGTGAACGATCTTCAGGCCAGCATCGATCCCGAGTTCACCGCCTTCCCGCTGCGCGATCTGGCGGACGCCGCACTCACCCAAGCCAGGGCTCTTGGCGCCCGGCACGCCGACTTCCGCGCCGAGCGGATCAGGGGTCAGTACGTCGCGCTGGCCGACGCGCACCCGCAGACCCTGTTCGACGCCGACGACACCGGCCTGGCCGTCCGCGTGATCGTCGACGGCACGTGGGGATTCGCCTCGGCCGTGGACCTCACCGCGGATGCCGCGGCGCGGGCGGCACGGCAGGCCGTGGAGGTCGCCGAGGTGGCGGCGGCCATGAACACCGAACCCATCGAGCTCGCTCCCGAGCCCGCCTACGGCGACGTGACCTGGGTCTCGGCGTACGGGACCGATCCGTTCACGATCAGCCTGGCAGACAAGGTGGCCCTGCTGGCCGACTGGAGCAGTGCCCTGCTCAGCCACCAAGGCGTCAGTCACGTCGACGCGTCGCTGAATCAAGTCAGGGAGTGCAAGTTCTACTCCGACGGCACGACCACGGCGATACAGCAGCGGGTCCGCCTGCACCCGGTGGTCACCGCCATCGCGGTCAGCCAGGACGGCAAGTTCGACACCATGCGGACGCTCGCTCCGCCGGTCGGCCGGGGATATGAGTACCTCACCGGCGCCGGCTGGGACTTCGCCGCCGAGCTGGCCGAGCTACCCGAGCTGCTGGTCGCCAAGCTGGCGGCCCCGACGGTCCAGGCGGGACACTACGACCTGGTGGTCGACCCGTCCAACCTGTGGCTCACCATCCACGAGTCCATCGGCCACGCCACCGAGCTCGACCGGGCGCTCGGCTACGAGGCCGCCTACGCCGGCACGTCGTTCGCCACCCCGGACAAGCTGGGCACCCTGCAGTACGGATCCGGCGTGATGCACGTCATCGGCGACCGCACCGCCGAGCACGGCCTGGCGACCATCGGCTACGACGACGAGGGCGTGGCCGGCCAGTCCTGGGACCTGATCAGCGAGGGCAAACTGGTCGGTTACCAGCTCGACCGGAGGATGGCGAGCAAGTGCGGCTACGGCCGGTCCAACGGCTGCGCGTTCTCTGACGGCCCGAGTCACATCCCGCTGCAGCGGATGGCGAACGTGTCGCTCCAGCCTGCCCCGGCGGGCGGCCCGTCGGTCGACGATCTCATCGCCGGGGTAGAGGACGGCATCTACATCCTGGGCGACAAGAGCTGGTCGATCGACATGCAGCGGTACAACTTCCAGTTCACCGGCCAGCGGTTCTTCAAGATCAAGAACGGAAGGCTGGCCGGGCAGCTCCGCGACGTCGCCTACCAGGCCACCACGACCGACTTCTGGGGGGCCATGGAGGCCGTCGGCGGACCGCAGACGTACGTGCTGGGCGGAGCGTTCAACTGCGGTAAGGGCCAGCCCGGCCAGGTCGCGCCGGTCAGCCACGGCTGCCCGGCGGTGCTGATGCGCGGCGTACGGATACTCAACACGGTCGAGGAGGGTGTGACATGACCGCGGTATCCGACGGGCTCTCGCCGCAGGAAACGGTGGAGCGGGCCCTGGCCGCTTCGCGCACCGATGAATGCGTCGTGATCGCCGACGACACCTCGGAGGCCAACCTCCGCTGGGCGGGCAACACGCTGACCACCAACGGCGTGTCCCGCTCGCGCCAGCTCACCGTCATCGCGATCGACCGGCGCGCCGACGGCGCGGCGGCCGGGGTGGTATCGAGGGCCGGGGTACGGCCCGACCAGGTCGCAGAGGTAGTGCGCGAGGCCGAGCGCGAGGCCGGGCAGGCGCTGTCCGCCGAGGACGCGGCTCCGCTAGCCGGACCGGAGCAGGCAGCATCGTTCGGAAAAATGAATGAAGAAGAACTGAGCTGGGACTCCCCGGCAGCCCGGACCGAAATCGGGGTCCTGCGCGATTTCGCGGTCGCGCTCGGCGAGACGCTGCGCGAGGCGCAGGCCACCGGGCGGAAGCTGTACGGGTTCGCCGAGCACCAGCTGACCAGCACGTTCCTCGGAACCTCGGGCGGGCTGCGGCTGCGGCACGACCAGCCGGCCGGACGGGTCGAGCTGAACGCGAAATCGGCTGACCTGGCGCGTTCGGCCTGGACGGGCGCGGCGACCCGCGACTTCACCGACGTTGACGTAGCGGGTCTTGCCGCCGGGCTGTCCGAGCGCCTCGACTGGGCCAAGCGCGCGATCTCGCTCCCGGCCGGGCGCTACGAGGTGCTGCTGCCGCCGACCGCCGTGTCCGACCTGCTCATCTACATGTACTGGTCGGCGGGGGCCAGGGACGCGTCGGACGGCCGGACGGTGTTCAGCAAGGCGGGCGGCGGTACCCGCGTCGGCGAGCGGCTGTCGTCGCAGCCGGTCACGTTGTCCAGCGACCCGCGGGCGACCGGGCTGAGCTGCGCGCCGTTCGTGATCGCGCACGCGTCCGGGGCGGACTCCTCGGTCTTCGACAACGGGCTTCCGCTAGCGGAGACCTCGTGGATCCGTGACGGCTCCCTGGCCGCGCTGGTCTCGTCACGGCACTCGGCCGCGCTGGCCGGCCTGCCGGTCACGCCCGCCATCGACAACCTGACCTTCGCCACCTCCGCCGTCGCGGTGCCGACGCTGGAGGAGATGATCGCGTCCACCGGACGCGCGCTGCTGCTGACCTGCCTGTGGTATATCCGCGAGGTCGACCCGCAGACGTTGCTGCTCACCGGGCTCACCAGGGACGGGGTCTACCTGGTAGAGGACGGCGAGGTGGTCGGCGCGGTGAACAACTTCAGGTTCAACGAGTCGCCGGTCGGCATGCTCGGGCGGCTGGTCGAAGTCGGCGACACCGTGCCGACCCTGCCCCGCGAATGGGGTGACTACTTCAACCGCGTCGCGATGCCGCCGGTACGGGTCGAAGGCTTCAACATGTCGTCGGTGAGCCAGGCCAGCTGAGTTCCGCGGTGTCCGCTGGCGCCCGGCCGGCGTCTTAGACGGCGGGTGGGTCGCCAGCGCGGGGGCGCAGGGCATACCGTGGAAGCGTGAGGTTGGGTAGTGCTCACCGCGGCCGGCCGCAGGTGCACATCGTGACGCAAGCGCAGCGGTCGCTGTCTGATGACATCAACTACCGGCAGCGCAGGTACCTGCTGATGATGGGCATCCGCGCCGTCTGCTTCGTCATCGCCGTGATTATGTTCGTCAATCACCTAGGCTGGCTGACCGTGATACCCGCTGTGGGCGCTATCGCGATTCCCTATTTCGCCGTGGTGTTCGCCAACGGCGGCCGAGAGCCGAACAACGTCCGCGGCTTCATGGAGTACCAGCCGAACCTGCCGGTCCGCGGCGACCCGACCCAGCCCCCGCCGGAAGCAAACGGCGGAAACGGCTATCGCCCCTCGCGCCCCGGTAGCGGCGACAACTGATTCGCCTGCTCAGCGCTGTCCCGAGATCTGGTTGTAATTGGGTCTTGACACACTGGGGGGTGTTTCCGTGTAGCATTCATATCGGTGCTCTGGTCCCCCGTCGGAGCGCCACTGCCGGCGTTCCGGGCCCCCGTCGGAACGCCGATGATCGCGACGCCGGGTGGTTTGCCCCCGTAACCACCCGGCGTCGCCCTATGCTCGGCGCCTTTCGGGCGCCTCGCCGGGCTCGCAGCGCCGTCCCGCGGGACGACCCCCGAAACCCCCGCATGACCCCCTCTTTGTTTGTCCTTGGGTCGGAGGCCTGGTGCCGTCGGGGGCCTCGGCCCGGTTCCCTGCGGGCCGGGATTTTGTATGCACTGATCTTTTCGTTATTGGCGAAGGCAAAACCGGAGTGACGATCAGCGGGCGCTTACTAATTCCGCGGCAAATACCACATGGTGGGCAATGCGCGGGGTTATTCGGTCTTGCGGAACTCGGCTATGCCTATGGCGAGCATCACGGCACCCATGGCGGCGACGATGGCCAGGCACAGCGGTATCGGGACCACCCAGCCGAACCAGGTGATGCCCGGGCTGAGTAGGTGCAACGCCTGCGGGTCGATCGCCAGGTGGGTGAACACCGCATGACGCATCGGGGCCACGATGTAGGTGAGCGGGTCGAGGCGGGTCAGCACGGTCAGCCAGGCGGGCAGGTTGTTCAGCGGGTAGAGGGCGCCGGACAGGAAGAACAGCGGCATCACGATCATCTGGGTGAGCGCCATGAACGCCTGGATCTTCTTGACCCGCGCCGCCATCATCACCCCGAACGCGGTCAGCGTGAAAGACAGCAGCAGCAGCTCCCCGGCCAGGATCAGCAGCAGCTCCGGATCGTAGGGCACGTGCGCGAAGCCGGCCAGGGCCAGGAAGATTACCCCCTGGAAGGTGGCCACGGTAGCACCCCCCAGGCACTTGCCCACCACGATCGTCCACCGCCGCACCGGCGCGACCAGCATCTCAGCGAGGAAACCGAACTCCCGGTCCCACACGATCGACGCGGCCGAGAAGATCGCGGTGAACAGCACCGACATCGCGAGCACGCCAGGGTAGATGAACGTCTTGAAGTCGACCCCGCTCGGCAGGCCATGGGAGGCCAGGCTGGATAGCCCGGTGCCCAGCACGAGCAGGAACAGCACCGGCTGCACCAGGGACGTGACCGCCCGCAGCCGGTCGCTGCGGAACCTGATCAGCTCGCGGCGCCAGACGATGTTGACCGCGCGCAGGTCGTGGTGCAGGCTGCGCTCGGGTACGGCGACCCTGATGGTCTCGGTGAGGACCCGCTCCCCGGCCTCGAGGGTGTCGGTAGGAGCAGTGTCTTGAGCTGCCATTGTGCTACCTCCTGCCGAACCGCGTCGCGAGCCTGCGGTTACGGTCGGCGACCGATGCCTCGGCGTCACGGATGGTCTTACCCGTGTAGGACATGAAGACGTCGTCCAGGGAGGGCCGGGACACGCTCACCGACCGGATGGCCAGCGGCAGACGCGCGAACAGCTGGGGCACGAACAGCTCGCCCGATTCCACGGAGAACGTCAGCAGTCCCTCGTGCATAGCCGCTTCGATGCCGAACACCTCGGCCAGCGCGCGGATCGCCGCCGGGTCGTCGGCGGTGCTGATCTGCACCCGGTCCTTGCCGATGGAAGCCTTCAGCGCCTCCGGCGAATCCATCGCGACGATCTTCCCGTGGTCGATGATGGCGATCCGGTCGCAGTTCTCCGCCTCGTCCATGTAGTGCGTGGTGAGGAAGATGGTGACGTCCTCGCGCTTCTTCAGCTCGGTGATGTACTCCCAGATCGATACCCTGGTCTGCGGGTCAAGCCCGACCGTCGGCTCGTCGAGGAACAGCACGCGCGGCGCGTGCAGCAGGCCGCGTGCGATTTCCAGCCTGCGCTGCATGCCGCCGGAGTAGGTGGATACCACGCTGCCTCGCCGTTCCCACAGCCCGACCATCTCGAGCACCTGGCGCAGCCGCGGCGCGAACGCCGCCTTGGGCACCCCGTACAGGTCGGCGTGGAAGCGCAGGTTCTGCTCGCCGGTCAGGTAGCTGTCCAGCGTGGTGTCCTGGAACACCAGGCCGATGTTGCGGCGCACGGTGTCCCGTTCTTTGACGACGTCGTGACCGGCGACCCTGGCGGTCCCTGAGGTCGGGTCCGCCAGGGTGCACAGGATCTTGATCGTGGTGGACTTGCCTGCGCCGTTCGGGCCGAGGAAGCCGAACGTCTCGCCCGTGGCAACCTCGAAATCGACGCCGCGGACGGCGTCGATCTCGCCGTACTTCTTGACCAGCTCGCTGACCGAGATAGCCGAAGTCACCCTTGCGCGTCCTCCCCGGTCTCCTCGTCGTCTGCCGCGAGGATACGGTATAGCGCCTTGCGCGTGTCGGTCAGGATCTTGTTGGCCTCCTTGATCTGGGCCGGCGAGCCTGCCTGGGATACCTGCATGGTGGCCATCATGACCTGGCGGGTCAGGGCGTGCATCTGGAAATAGGCGTCATCGACGCTGCCGGTCACGGCATCCCAGGACGACCTGAGCTCGTCGGCGTGCGCCTCGACGTACGCCTGGCCTTCGTCGGTCAGGGTGTACATCCGGCGCCGGTCTTCTCCGGCCTGCGCGCTGATCAGGCCCTCGTCCTCCAGTTGCTGCAACGCCGGGTACACCGACCCCGCGCTCGGGCGCCACACGCCCTGGGTGCGCGCGCCGATCTCCTGGATGATCTGGTAGCCGTTCCACGGCTGCCCCTCGGCCAGCAGATCGAGTATGGCGGCGCGAACGTCACCGCGCCGGACGCGCGGACCGCGGCCCCTGGGACCCCGGAACTTCGGCGGCCCGAACGGCCCGCCTCGTCCCTCGAACTGGAACGGGCCTCCGCCCCACGGGCCGGGACCGCCGCGCACCCGGGCGCGCCCGCGCATGTGCCTTGGGTGTCCGCCGCGGCCTTCTCGGGGACCTTCTCCCCATCCTTCGTTATGCATTGCGATGCTCCTTGAATGTCTCTAGATCGCTTCTCGATCCTTGTCGTTAGCTCAACGATATATCGATATAGATCGTTTGGCAAGCGCGGGTTGCTGGGATCTGGCCTCGGCAGTGAGGGGCGCGAGATTACCGTGGACAGAAACCCCGGTTTTGTGCGAGGTAACTGTCCACGATCTGGCCGGGGGACGCCTACGGGCGGACGGGGAGGGTGTACTCGCGGCGGATGCTGTTGCCGAGGCGGGAGATGTCGGCGCCGTACACGTGCATGGAGATGGCCACGTCATCGCCTGTGTTACGTACCCGGTGTATGTCGCCGGGCGGCGCGAAGCCGCTAACCGTCCCGGCCGGGTTCACGTTGCGGGCGACGAGTTCGAGGGCACGAGCGCCGTCGGTGAGCGCGAAGACTTCCTCGTACTCGCGTCCCTGCAGGACGCCCGTTACGCACCAGGCCACGTGGTCGTGAATCACCGTTTCCTGGCCGGGGAGCCAGACCATGGCCGCGATCGAGAACGAGCCGTCGGGTTCGGCGTGGAGCAGGTGACTCTGGTAGCAAGCCGGGTCTCCGTGTCGCAGGCACGCGGGGAGGACCGCCGCCGGTTCCGGAAGGTGGCCGCGCAGCGTGCACACTACGCGTTCGGCCGTTTTCTGCCAGTCCAGGCCCAGGCGGACGTCGGCGCGGACCGCGCAGGCGAGGCTGTCCGGGCACGTCCCGCGTTCGGTCGCGGAACCCGCCTCGCTGCTCGCTGTGGCATGATCTGTGCTGGTCAGTGGCATGACGCCTCCCTGGATCCCAGGCTAGCGATCACCGGCCCATTGACACCAATGCCAATCCATCCGTTAACGCATAGGCAGCGTCGATCAATCCAGGCGTGCCGCGCCGGGATACCGCGGAGTCCGCGCAACGTCCGGCGCGCGATGCTAGTCGGTGACGGCCGAGTAAGCGACCACGCCACGGCGCATCGCGTTGATGGCGGCGCGGGCGGTCACGGCCAGGCTGGGGACCGCAGAGCTGCCTGCGGCCGGTCCGCCGTTCGCGGCAGCCGCAGGTGCCGGGAGCTCGGGGAGCGCGGTGGCTATCTGGTCCAGGAGGTCGATGGTCTGCTTGACCGAGCGGACGAAATCGCCGGGGGTAAGGTCGGGCGATTCGTCCAGCACCGCCTCTAGCTTCGCGCCTCGCGCCCAGCGGTAAGCGGCCCAGGCAAAACCGAGATCGGGTTGGCGGAGGAACGAGAGTCCGTTGTCTTTCTCCAGCTGGTCAAGCTCACCCCAGGTCCTGACCATGGCGGCGAGCGTCTCGGGCACCCGGCCCTTGGGCAGCCGGGGCGGGTGGGCGTCGTCGGCCTGCCGCGACTCGAACGACAGGGCCGACACGCAGGCGGCCAGCTCCGCCGGGGACAGGCCATCCCACAGCCCGCCGCGGATGCATTCGGCCGCCAGCAGGTCGAGCTCGGTGTACAGGCCCGCCAGGCGCCGGCCGTCGGCCGTGACCGTGTCCCCGGTCAGGTAACCGAGCCGGTCAAGGACACCGCATACCCGGTCGAAGGTGCGGGCGATCACGTGGGAGCGGCCGGCCATCCTGCGCTCGAGCGCGTCGGTCTCGCGCTCGAGCCGGAGGTAGCGTTCCGCGTACCGGGCGTGATCCTCGCGGTCCGGGCAGTCGTGGCACGGATGCCGACGCATCCGCTGCCGCAGATCCGCGACGTCAGCGGCGGCGTCGGCGGCGTCGGCGGCGCTGTCGCCGCCCGCGGAAGGGCCAGGGGTGCGACGGGGCGTCGGGATTCGCCCCGGCCCGGCGCCGGCCAGCCGGTTCCGCATCGAGGCCGCCAGGTCCTTGCGGTGCTGCGGTGAGCGAGGGCTGAACGACCCGGGGATCCGTATCTTGTCGATGACTTCGGCCGGTACCGGAAAGTCGGCCACGGCCAGCCGCTTGACCTGGCGGCCCTGGGTGAGCACGAGCGGACCGGGCCCCGCGGGCCGGCCGTTTCCGGTCGCCGCGTGCAGGCCGGGCTGGAGAACTACTGCCAGGCCGGCCCGCTTGCCGCCCGGGACGCGGATGATGTCGCCGGGTCGCAGGAGCGCCAGCGACCTGGCCGCTTCGGCCCGGCGCGATGTCGCACGGGCGCGGGAGAGATCGCCTTCCCGCTCGGACAGGGTCTTCCTGATTTCGGCGTACTCCGCGAAGTCGCCTTTTTCGCAGCTCATCGCCGCGGCGAGTTCGGCCATCGCCCGCCGGTTCTTCCGGACCTGCCGGGCCAGGCCGACGACGCCGCGGTCAGCCTGGAACTGGGCGAACGAGGACTCGAGCAGGGCTGATGCCCTGGCCCGTCCGGCCCAGCCGGTCAGGTTGACGGCCATGTTGTAGGAAGGCCGGAAGCTGGAGTTCAGCGGGTAGGTACGGGTGCTGGCCAGGCCCGCCACCGCGCCCGGGTCCATTCCCGGCTGCCACAGCACGACCGCGTGTCCCTCCACGTCAATGCCGCGCCGCCCCGCGCGCCCGGTCAGCTGGGTGTACTCCCCCGCCGTCAGGTCCGCGTGGGTCTCGCCGTTCCACTTGTCGAGTTTCTCGATGACCACGGTGCGGGCCGGCATGTTGATGCCGAGCGCGAGAGTCTCGGTCGCGAATACCGCGCGGACCAGCCCGGCGGCGAACAGCTCCTCGACGACCTCCTTGAAGGCGGGCAGCATGCCCGCGTGATGGGCCGCGATCCCGCGCCGTAGCCCGTCCAGCCATTCGCCGTAGCCGAGGACGGTCAGGTCCTCCGCCGGGATGTCCGCGGTACGACGGTCGGCGGTCTGCCCGATCACCTCCGCCTCTTCTGGCGTCGTCAGCCGCAGCCCGGCGGCCAGGCACTGCTGGACCGCCGCGTCGCAGCCGGCCCGGCTGAAGATGAACGTGATCGCGGGCAGCAGTCCCGCCGCGTCGAGGCGCGCGATCACGTCGGGCCGGTACGCCCGCGGGAACCGGCGCGGCCGGCGGCCGCCCCGCCCGGGGCGGTGCGGCGCCTTGCGCTCGATCCACGTGTCACGCTGGGCCAGCCGCAGCAGCTCCGGGTTGACCCGGGTGTGGTCGTCGTCGGTGAACAGGTCGTACAGCCGGTTGCCGACCAGCACATGCTGCCACAACGGTACGGGCCGCCGCTCGTCCACGATGACCGTGGTCCCGCCGCGGACCTGGTCCAGCCATTCGCCGAACTCTTCGGCGTTGCTGACCGTCGCGGACAGCGCCGCCACCCGCACCGACTCCGGCAGGTGGATGATCACTTCTTCCCAGACCGCGCCGCGCGAGGAGTCCGCCAGGTAGTGCACCTCATCGAGAACCACGTAGCCGAGGCCCGCGAGGGCCGGCGAGCCCGTGTACAGCATGTTGCGCAGCACCTCGGTGGTCATCACCACCACCGGGGCTTCGCCGTTGATGCTGTTATCCCCGGTGAGCAGCCCCACGGTGCGGCTGTCGTACCGGCGGACCAGGTCGGTGTATTTCTGGTTGGACAGCGCCTTGATCGGCGTGGTGTAAAAGCACTTGCGCCCCTGAGCGAGCGCCAGGTGCACGGCAAATTCCCCGACCACCGTCTTGCCCGATCCGGTGGGCGCGGCCACCAGTACGCCGTGACCGGCTCCGAGCGCGCGGCAGGCGGCCACCTGGAAATCGTCGAAGTAGAAGTCGTAGAGCGCGCGGAAGGACGCGAACTCCGGGTCAGACTTCCGTTCGCGGGACGCGGCGTACCGTTCCGCCGGAGTGGTCATGATCCCAGACTAGGCCGCGGGCGCGGCTGCGGCGTCAGTTGAGGCTGCTGTGGGTCTCGGCGTCGTCGAGCTCGATCGGGGACAGCTCGTCGTCGGCCAGGCCCGCGTACGGGTCGGGGTGCAGCCGGTCCCGGCGCCGGTCGTTGAGGTACACGATGACCTCGGCCACCTCGATGAGCACGACGCACGGCACGGCCAGCAGCAGCATGGTGATCGGGTCGGGGCTGGGCGAGGCGATGCCAGCGAACACGAACACGCCGAAGATCATGAACCGGCGCCACTTGCGGAACCGCGCATGGGTCAAGATGCCGACCAGGTTCAGCATGACCAGGAACAGCGGGATCAGGAAGCACACCCCGAAACCGATCAGCATGACCAGCGCGTAGCTGAGGTAGGTGTCCACGTTCGGCAGGTTCACCACGCCGTCCGGGGTCAGGCCCAGCAGGTAATGCAGGCCCCGCGGCATGACCAGGTAGCCGAACAGCGCGCCGCCGGTGAACAGCGGCACCGCCGCGCCCAAGAACGCGTACGTCCACCGCTTCTCCTTGGAGTACAGCCCGGGAGCCACGAACGCCCACAGCTGGTACAGCCAGACCGGGCAGGACAGGATCACCGCCGCGATGAACGCGACCTTGATGCGCAGGTAGAACGGATCCAGGATCCCGTTGATGACCAGCTGGTCGCCGACCTGATGGCAGCCGGTCATATGGTTGATGACCGCGCGGCAGAACGGCCGCTCGATCGTCGTCCAGATCCAGCCGAAGAAATAGAACCCGACCCCCATCCCCACGGTCAGGGCCAGGGCGCACTTGATGATCCGGTTACGCAGCTCGCGCAGGTGGTCCATCAGCGGCATGCGGCCCTCAGGGTTCGCCCGCCGCTGCGAGCGCACGAACCGCTCGCCCACGACGCGGGCACCCGTGATGGCATCGGTGAGTTTGGCCATGACCGCTTCCGGCAGGTCGGTAAGAGCGCGAGCTTAACTGGGCTGCTGGCTGTGCGAAGCCTCGGCGGATGCTCCAGCCTGTACAGCAGGGGCCGATGCGTCCATCGCGGCCGCCCGCTGCAGGTCGCGGATCTGCTGCTGCAACGCATCGATCTGCGCCTGCTGGTCGGGCTGCGGAGTCGCGGTGAGCTGGGCTGGGGCCGGGACCGCGGTGGCGGTGCCGGCGGAAGTCTCGGCGGAGGCACCCGGCGCCGACTCGTCGTCCTCGTGCAGGCCCTGAACTTCTCGCTTCAAGATGCGCATCGACTGGCCGAGCGATCGAGCCGCATGCGGCAGCTTCTTCGACCCGAACAGCACGATGATCACAACGGCGATAATCGCGATCTTCAGGGGGCTGTCGAACAGGTCGCCAATGTTCATGTGCGTCCTCTTTAGTGCAGGAGACGTCTTTCCCGGCCGAGTCTACACGGCGGCCTGAGCAGGAAACAGTTTCCGCAGGCAAACGCGGTGACCACCGATCATACGACGTAGTTCGCAAGCGCCGCCGCGGCCGCGTCGCGGATCTCGGCCACCAGCGAAGGCGGCGAGGTGACCCGGCCGTCCTCGCCGAGCCGCAGCGCCAGCCTCCGGACCCAGCCGGTATCCGGCGTGCGCAGCACCACCCGGAGGCCTCCGTCGGGCAGGTCGGACACCGACTCGCACGGGTAGTACTCCGCCACCCAGCGCCCCCCAGCGGACAGGTCGAGCTGCACGTGCACGTCGCCGGGTGAGGGCCGGAACAGGCCCTGGTCCAGGTCTACGGGGGTAGCCTCGGCCGGCGGCGACGCCGGCTGGTCGAGCACGGTCAGGGCCAGCACCCGGTCCAGCCGGAACAGCCGCACCCCTTCGGCGCGCAGGCACCAGCCTTCCAGGTACGGCCGCCCCTCAACCACCAGCAGCCGCATCGGGTCCACGTCGCGTTCGGTCGCCTCGTCGCGGCCCGGCACGTAGTAGCGCAGGTGCACCCGCCGGCCAGCGGAGATGGCCGCGCCGATCTGGGCGGCCAGTCCCTCGGCGCCGTCGCCGGACGGCATGTCGACCTGCACGGCGACCTGGGCGCTGATCAAGGCGGCCTCCCCGGCGGCGGCCTCGAGCTTGGCGATCAGCCTGGACAAGGCCGACCTGTCCTCCAGGCCCGGCACCTCGGCCAGCATCCTGAGCGCGACGAGCAGCGCGCTCGCCTCGTCCACGGCGAGCCGCAACGGGCGGGCGATGGACTCGGCCTGGCTGACGACGATCTCGCCGCCTTCGTAGGACAGGTCGATCGGGCAGTAGGGATCTGGGGCGCGCAGCTCGACGCACCACAGCAGGTTGAGGTCGTCGACGAGCTCGCGCTCGCTGACGCCGAACGCCGCGGCCGTCTCGGCCAGCCCGACCGACTTCCGGCTGACTACGTACGGTACCAGGGCGAGTAGCCGCTGCAACCGCTCCGTCGAGGTGACTACCGCGCTCACGCGAGTACTCCCTTGAGTCTGGCGATCACGGCTTCGCGCAGGTCGGGAGGGTCGAGCACGACCACGTCCGGGCCGAACCAGGCGGCGTAGTCGGCGAACGATCCGACGTCGGCGAAGCGCGTGGTCACCAGGTCCCAGCCATCCGCGGCCGTCTGGTCGTCGGCGCGGACCGAGACGGCGTGCTGGCGCAGGCCGACACCCGCGCCCGACCGCACGCGCAGGACCGCGGTGTGCTCGCGCGCGGGCGAATCCCAGTCGCGGACGAGCTCACGTACGTCCACGCCGTCCGGGACGGTCACGCTGCCCGGCGGGCCGCAGAACCGCACCGCCCCCGCGATCCGGCTGAGCCGGAAGACCCGGGCGGCCTTACGGTCCCTGTCCCAGCCCGCTACGTACCAGCGGCCGTGCCGGTTCACCACCCCCCACGGCTCGAGCTCGCGCCGCTGCGGCTCGCTCCGGCCCGCGGCCCGGTGGCTGAACGTCACGGGCCTGCGATCCCTGACCGCTTCCCAGAGCGGCCCGAAGGTCGGCTCGGGCGTGCCGAGCCGGGGCTCGATTCCCTGCGGGGCCGGATGCTCGTCCACGGCGTCGATCCCCGCAGCACGCAGTTTCAGCAGTGCCCCCGCGGCCGCGCCGGCCAGCTCAGCCCGCTGCCAGACCCGCGCGGCCAGGCCGAGCACCGCGGCCTCGTCCGCCTCCAGGCGCAACTCGGGCAGTTCGTAGGCCTGCTGCCTGATCCGGTAGCCGGGATCTTCGTCGAAGGGATGGTTGACGCCGGTCTCGAGCGGCACGCCAAGCTCGCGGAGATCCTCCTTGTCCCGCTCGAACATCCGCTTGAACAGGTCGTCCTGCTCCGGGTAACCCGGCACGGCCTGCCTGATCTGGTCCGCGGTGAGGTAACGCCTGGTGGATAGGAGGCATACGACAAGGCCGAGCAGCCGCTCGGTCTTGCGTTTCGACATGGACCCTCCAAACCCGCCAGGCCCTCCCGGTACCTTCAGGTTATTGTCTCGCAGGCTGTGCTGTGCTGGCCTCGCGTGACGATCCCCGGATACCTCTCGCACCCCCGGCTACAGTACGGTTCGTGATCACGTGGCGGGACGGAACGGTCAGCGGGACGGGGCGCCAGTGGCCGGGCGCGATCGAGCTCGACGTGTCGGTGCACGGCAAGCTGGTACGGGCGCTGGCCTACCCGGCGCTCACCGGACGCCCGCGGCCGGGCGACCGGGTCCTGCTCAACACCACGGCGCTCGATCTCGGCCTCGGCACCGGCGGGTACGCCCTCGTCGTCGCGGTCCCCGACCGGCTGCCGCCCGATCCCGAGCTCAGCGGTCACCTCGTCAAGGCGCGCTACACGCCGCTGCAGGCTACCGTGCCCGGTGCCGACGAGCCGGGATCGCCTTATCACGACGTACTACGCGACGCGGACGACATCGGCGGGATGCCGGTCGTGGTGGCCGACTTGCATTCTGCCCTCCCGGCCGTGCTGGCTGGCCTTTTCGACCCGCCCGAACGCGCCGGCGCCGGCGCGCGGCCGCCGGTCCGCGCGGTCTACGTCATGCAGGATGGCGGGGCGCTGCCCGCCTGGTTCTCACGCACGTGCGCGGCGCTCAAGGACGCGGGGTGGCTGGCGGCGACCGTCACGACCGGGCAGTCCTTCGGCGGGGATCTGGAGACGGTGACCGTGCATACCGGGCTGCTGGCGGCCAGGCACGTGCTGGGCGCCGACATCGCGGTGGTGGCACAAGGACCCGGCAACCTCGGGACCGGAACCCGCTGGGGGTTTTCCGGGGTGGCGGCGGGTGAGGCGGTCAACGCCGTAGCGGCGCTCGGTGGCCGCGCGGTGGCCTCGCTTCGGGTGAGCGAGGCGGATCCGCGCGAGCGCCACCGGGGCATCTCGCACCACAGCCTGACCGCCTACGGACGGGTCGCGCTGGCCCGGGCGGACGTGGTGGTCCCCCGTCTGCCCGGCGAACTCGGCGCCCGTATCGCGGGCCAGGCCGCCCGGCTGGCCGCGCGGCATGCTCTGGTCACCGTATCCGTCGACGGCCTCGAGGCGGCGCTGCGGGCGTGCCCGGCGCCGTTGTCGACGATGGGCCGCGGGCCGGATAAGGATCTCGCGTACTTCCTCGCGGCCGCGGCGGCCGGGCGGCACGCCGGCCGCCTGTGCGCGGGGAACCGCCGTTCGCCGACTAGTCGGTCGGGGCCTTGAGCGCGTCGATGATGTCGACGACGAACACCAGCGTGTCGGTGCCTTTGATGCCGACCTGCGACGCCCCGGCACTGCCGTAGCCGTCCTTGGGCGGGATCACGAGCATCACGCGGCTGCCCACGGTCTGGCCCGCCAGGCCGGTGTCCCAGCCGGGGATCACCTGCTCGGGCGATGCGTCCATCACGAAGCCGAACGGGGAGTCAGATGACCAGGAGGAATCGAAGACCTTCTTCGTCCGCCAGATGTAGCCGGTGTACTGCGCGACGATGTACTGACCCTTGGCGACCTTGGGCCCGTTGCCCTTGATCAGCGTCTTCGCCACCAGCGCGGTCGGCGGCTTGGAGGACGGGAACGTAACCGTCGGCGCGCTGCCCGGCTTGGCGGAGACCGTCGGCAGGCTGCCCCCGCCGTTGGACTCGGTCGTGCCCGACGCGGATGCGGTATCGGAATAGGACTTGATCACGTCGATGACGAACACCAGCGTGGTGCTGCCGGTGATGCCGAGCTCGGAGTCTCCGCTGGTGCCGTAAGCGTCCGCGGGCGGGATCACCGCGAGGATGCGGCTGCCGACCTGCTTGCCGATCAGCGCGGACTCCAGGCCGGGGAGCATGGTGCCGCCGATCACGGTCGGATTGCTGGTGAAGGTGTTCGCCTTCAGCGAGGAGCTGGTCCCGTCCCAGAAGTAAAGGACAAAGTTCGCGGCCAGCGCGTCTGACTTGGTCAAAGTGGCGCCGGTGCCGTGGATGATCGTCTTGACCGTGAGCTTGTTGTCCGCCTTGAGCTTCGGGATGGTCACGGTAGGCGTCTTGCCGAACGCCCCGGTCACGGCGATCGACGCATTCGAGTTCGCGCTCGAGGAAGCGGTCGGGGACGAGGCCGGCTTCGACGAGCCGCAGCCCGCCAGCACCAGGCAGGCCAGCAAGGGAACGGCGATGATGGCCAGGAAGCGTCGCATGAAAACCTCAATGGTGGTGGACGTAGCGCAGTCAGCCTACCCTGCTGGCCAATCGGGAACGACCCGTGCGGAATCCGCGATCCCGCCGCGGTCTCGCGCGTCCGGAGGGTCGTCGGCCCGCGGGCCGCGTGCTCACATGCCCGCGATGAGCTTCTCGACCCGTTCGTCCACCGAACGGAACGGGTCCTTGCACAGCACGGTCCGCTGGGCCTGGTCGTTGAGCTTCAGGTGCACCCAGTCGACGGTGAAGTCGCGGCGCTTTTCCTGCGCCCGGCGGATGAACTCGCCGCGCAGCTTGGCCCGCGTGGTCTGCGGCGGGACCGACTTGGCCTCGAAGATATCGATGTCCCGGGCGGCCCGCTCCACGGCGCCGGCCCGCTGCAGCAGGTAATACAGGCCGCGGCCGCGGTGCACGTCGTGGTAGGCCAGGTCCAGCTGGGCGACCCGCGGCGAGGACAGCGGCAGGTCGTGCCGGGCCCGGTACCGCTCGATCAGCTGGTACTTGGTCACCCAGTCGATCTCCCGCGCGATCATGTCCAGGTTCCCGGTCTCGATCGCGGCCAGCGCCCGCTCCCACATGTCCAGGACCGTCTTGCTGACCGGGTCGGCGCCGTACTTGTCGGTGAAGTCCCTGGCCCGGCTCAGGTACTCGTACTGGATATCCAGCGCGCCCAGCTCGCGCCCGTTGGCCAGCCGGACCCGGCTGCGCCCGGTCATGTCGTGGCTGACCTCGCGGATGGCCCGGATCGCGTTATCCAGCGTCAGGTCCCGCATCATCTGCCCGGCCTCGATCATCCGGAGCACCAGGTCGGTCGCGCCCACCTTCAGCAGCGTCGTGGTCTCGCTCATGTTCGAATCGCCCACGATCACGTGCAGCCGCCGGAACCGTTCGGCATCGGCGTGCGGCTCATCGCGGGTATTGATGATCGGCCGCGACCTCGTGGTCGCCGACGACACGCTCTCCCAGATATGCTCGGCCCGCTGGCTGATGCAGTACACCGCGCCCCGCGGCGTCTGCAGCACCTTGCCCGCCCCGCAGATCACCTGCCGGGTGACCAGGAACGGGATCAAGATGTCGGCCAGCCGGCCGAACTCCCCGTGCCGGCCGACCAGGTAGTTCTCATGGCAGCCGTAGGAGTTCCCGGCCGAGTCGGTGTTGTTCTTGAACAAGTAGATATCCCCGGCGATGCCCTCCTCGCGCAGCCGCCGGTCCGCATCGACCAGCAGCCCCTCCAAGATCCGCTCGCCGGCCTTATCGTGCGCCACCAGGTCCAGCACGTTATCGCACTCCGGCGTCGCGTACTCCGGATGACTGCCCACGTCAAGGTACAGCCGGGCCCCGTTCCTCAGGAATACGTTGCTGCTGCGGCCCCAGGACACCACGCGCCGGAACAAGTAGCGCGCCACTTCGTCGGGCGACAGCCGCCGTTGCCCGCGGAAGGTGCACGTGACGCCGTACTCGTTCTCGAGCCCGAATATTCGCCGATCCACATGTCAAGGCTACGTCCGGTCGCCCGCTAACAACAGCATCGAGCCGTGCTGGCCGCTGTCTTAGCGGGGTCGGGCGAGCAGGTTCTGATCCCAGACCAGCACCGTGTACGGGCCGATCCGGTAGGTATGCGCAGGCGGACCGTACGGCGCCAGGGCGGCGGCGCTGGGCTCCCAGTGATTGAAGAAGCCGGGCTGGCTGTCGGTGACAACGAAGGTCGCGCGGTGCAAGCCCGGGTCGTACCAGGAGCCTTTTGACTCCCATAGATACGGCTGCAGCGTGCCCGGCTGCACCGCCCTGACCGTGACGGCGCCGTCGCTGCCGACCGTGACGATACTCGACTGCCAGTACCCGCTCAGGCCCTCGGTCAGGTGATGCGCGGCGAGGAACGCCGCCAGCTGCTCATTGGCGGGCGGAACCGATGGCTGGGCGGCGGCGTAGCCGAGGCTGGCGGCGTATCCGGCCAGCAGCGCCGACGCCAGCCCCAGCCGCCAGCTGGGTCCGCGGAGCCAGCTGGCCTCGGCGCCGCGGAGGCTGGCCGCCAGGGTCCGCCCGGCCAGGACCGCGCCGAACGGCAGCACGACCGCAAACTCCCGCGCGTTCAGGTCGGTCGCGTTGGCCAGCGTGCTCGGCACGTAGACGGCCACGTTGAGGACGATCGCGACGAGCAGGATCTGGCTGACCATGTCGGGCCAGCTGAAGAACTGCCGCGCCACGCGCCACATGGCCCACGCGACCAGCGCCACCCCGGCCAGGTGGAGCAAGGCGAAGGCCATCTCGGCCGCGGGAGCTTGCGGCTTGGCGCCGAACAGCGCGAGCAGCCCTTGCCCGGTCACCCACGCGTGCTTCGGCCATGTGTGCACCGGCGCCAGCTGGTACGCCAGCGGGTGCAGGATGAACGCGCCTTTGCCCCGGAGCAGCCGGTTAACCAGCGAGGCCAGGCCCCAGGCGAGAATCGCCGCAATGGCCAGGGAAATCTCGTACCAGCGCGCTCGCAGGCCCGCCGCCAGCCACCGCGGCGACCCGTCGTCGCGGTGTCGGCCGGCGCGGGTCGCGCGGATGACGCGCGCGGCGCATACCGTGACGAGCGGGATGATCCCGACCACGAGGGCGAGCGGGTCGGCCACCAGCACCCAGGTCAGCAGCAGCCCCACGGCCGCGGGCACGGCGTAGCCTCGGGGGGGACGACCCCGGCCAGACCCTCCCCGCTCACGGGGGGGCTGCCCGCCCCTCCGTTCCCCCCCGGGAGAGAGCTGCCCACCTCCCCGTTCCCCGCTGACCGGTCCGGCCAGGTCGATGATCAGCCAGATCAGCATGAGCGGCACTGCGGTGCCGATGTGCCCAACGGACAGCAGCAGGACGAAGACCCCCACTCCGAGCTGCGGCGCGACCATGATGCCGGCCGCCAGCAACATCCGCGGCCAGGCGGCGCGGCCGACGGCCCTGCCCCTGGCCAGCAGCGCGGCGAGAAGCACGGCGAACGTATAAGTCATCGCCGCCGCGACATGCGCGGTGTCCGCGTGCAGGCCAAGCAGACGTTCGAGCATTGCGTACTGCGGCAGCTCGGTCGTGTAGAACGAGACATCCGACAGGTACCAGCCGTGCAACAGCATGTTGCCGTGCAGCATGTCCCAGGACATCAGCAGGATGTTCGCCTCGTCGGAGTTCTCCGGGTACGTGCGGGACACCCGGAGGTAGGCGAAGAACAGCAGCGCCACGGCCAGCGCGATGCCCGTCGCGGCGAGCAGGCGGCGCTTGACGGCCCGGCCACCCTGGACGCGAGGGGGCATCTGTCGCGGCGCGGCCGAACCGGCACCGTCGACGGGAACCCCTCCCGGATCAGACGCGCCGGGAGCCGGGACGGCGGATCTCTCCGGGATTCCGCTTTTCGGCACGGCGGCCACCATGTCCTTCGGGCTCGGCTCATCGCGGGCGCTGTCCGTACCACCCTGGCTGCGAATGGTACCCACGGTAGTCTGCCGATGCTGAATGAAGTCGGTCATCAGGACGACCGGCAGCGTAGCCTGGCATCGCTCTGGTAGGCTGCGCGGCTGGGCAGAATTCAACCCTGCCGCCGAGACGGCCATGGTGGAGGCTCGCGGTTGCAGCTTACTTCGACGTCGGAAAAGGACAGGTCCCTCCGCCAGCGCAGTGCTTCGCAGTGGTCCGGGCTGGACCGGCCGATCTTCCCGGGCGTGATCGCCTTCCTCGGCTGGCTCGGCTTCGTCCTGGCCCGCTGGCAGGTCTGGGCCAAGGGGCATCTCAGCCTGTTCATCATGGCCGGGCACGTCTACACGCACCTCGGCCAGCTCCCCCGCGGCCTGCTCCTCGTCCCGTCCGACGGCTACGACGGCCAGTTCTATTACCGGCTCGCGCTGGACCCGGCGAACTGGAGCAAGACCGCGTTCGGCATCACCATGGATCAGTCCTACCGGTACACGCGTATCGGATACCCGGTTCTCGCCTGGCTGGTCTCACTCGGCCAGCATCAGTTCGTGCCGGTCGCCCTCGTAGCGGTCAACCTCGTCGGCGTGGCGGCCATGGCCTTCCTCGGCGGCATGTTCGCCCGCGACGCCGGTCGCCACGCCTTGTGGGGGCTGGCTTTCGCGGCCTACTTCGGCCTGGTCGTCAGCGTGGGCCGGGACACCGCCGAGCCGGTGGCCGAGGCGTGCATGCTGGGCGGCCTGCTGGCCTACCGTCGCGAGAAGTACCTGCTGGCCACCGCCGCGTTCGCCTTCGGAGCCATCACCAGGGAAACCATCTTGCTCGCTCCGGCGGCCATCGCCGTCACCCGGCTCATCGCGATGGCGCGCGGCCGGGCCCGGCCCGGCCCGGCCGACCTGACCTGGGTGGTGCCCGCCGCCGCGTACGGTGCGCTGCAACTGGCGGTCCACTTCGTGGTCAAGGGCGAGTTCCCGCTGATCGCGAGCAGCGACCGCAACCTAGCTATGCCGTTCAGCGCGATGGTCCATGCGCTGAACTATGACATCGCGCACATCACCACCAACCACCTGGGCCTGATCGACATCGACCTGCTTGAGTACGCGACACTGGGGATCTTCATCTTCGCCGGGCTTGCGGTGCTGTTCGTGACCTCCGCGCCGGCCCACGAACGGATCGCCTTCATATTCTTCGTGCTCCAGCTCGGCCTGCTGTCCAGCCAGATCTGGACCAGCACGTTCGGCGAGGGGCGCCCGCTCATCGAGCCCTACCTGATGGCCCTGGTACTCCTGATCGCCACGCCGCGGCAGTATCTCTCCTGGCGCTACCTCGGCCCGATCGTCGCCTGTGCGGTGCCGGCGCTTTTGGTGGTGGCCAGGCGGCGCATCCTCTACATGTGACCCGACCGGGCGGCCGGAAGGGCCACTTAGCCGGCCTTCGGATCGTGCCGTTCTTGATCGCGTTGGCGGGTCAGGCCGGTCCGTGCGCCGGGAAGTTACCAGTTGGTGGCGATGTACTTCGTCTCGGTGAATTCCAGCAGCCCGTCGTGCGCACCCTCGCGGCCGATGCCTGACTGCTTCACGCCGCCGAACGGGGCCGCGGGGTCTGACACCAGGCCGCGGTTAAGGCCGACCATGCCGGCCTCCAGAGCCTCACAAACCCTCAGGCCGCGGCCGAGGTCGCGGGTGTAGACGTAGGAGACGAGCCCGAATTCGGTGTCGTTGGCCCAGTTGACGGCGTCGGCCTCGGCGGTGAACCTGACTATGGGCGCCACCGGGCCGAAGATCTCCGTCTCGAGGATGCCCGCGCCTGCCGGGACCTGATCGAGCACCGTCGGCTGGTAGAAGTAGCCGCGCCGCTCGGGCACTCGCCCGCCGGTGACCACCTTGCCGCCGTCAGCCGCAGCGGACTCGACGAGCTCCGCCACCTTGGTCCGGGTCGGCTCGTTGACCAGCGGGCCGACGTCGGTGGCCTCGTCCAGGCCAGGCCCGACGACCATGCGCTCGAGCCGGGCCGCGAACGCCCGGCTGAACTCATCGGCGACCGCCTCGTGCACGTAGAAGCGGTTGGCGGCGGTGCACGCCTCGCCGCCGTTGCGCATCTTCGCGATCAGCGCCCCCTCCACGGCCGCGTCGATGTCCGCGTCTTCGAAGATGATGAACGGCGCGTTGCCGCCGAGCTCCATCGAGCAGTTGACCACCGTGTCCGCCGCCTCGCGCAGCAAGATCCGGCCGACCTCGGTCGACCCGGTGAAGGACAGCTTGCGGACCCGCGGGTCGTTCAGCATCGCCGACACGACGGCGCCGGACTTCCGCGAGGGCAGCACGTTGATCACCCCATCCGGCACGCCCGCCTCGGCCAGCAGGCCGGCGATGGCCAGCGCGGTCAGCGGGGTCTCCGAGGCCGGCTTGAGCACCACGGTGCAGCCCGCGGCGAGCGCCGGCCCGATCTTGCGGGTTGCCATCGCGGCGGGGAAATTCCACGGGGTGACGAGCACCGACACGCCGACCGGCTGCCGCATCACCAGGATCTTGTTCGCCCCGGAGGGGGCCTGCATAAGCACGCCTTCCATCCGTACCGCCTCTTCGGCGTACCAGCGGAAGAACTCGGCGGAGTAGGCTGCCTCGGCTTTCGCGTCGCGCAGGGCCTTGCCGTTCTCGGCGACCATCAGCCTGGCCAGGGAGTCCGCGTTCGCGGTCATCAGCTCGAAGGTCCGGCGCAGGCATTCCGCGCGCTGTCGCGGCGGGGTCGCCGCCCAGCCGGGCAGCGCGTCCTGCGCCGCGCCGACCGCGTCGAGCGCGTCCGCTACGGTCCCGTCGGCCACCTCGGCCACCTCGTCCTCGGTGGCCGGGTCGATCACCGGCAGCGTGCCGCCGCCCCGCCCGCCGGTCCACTCCCCGCCAATCAGCAGGCCAGTAGGTACTTCGATGCCGACCAGTTCGGCCAGGTTGCCGCTCACGTGTCCTCCCAAAGCGGGGTCTGGGGATAGTCCCCCAGACGGGGGTCACCCGGGGGTCGCCCCCCGGGGGCTAACGCAAACTCTTGTGCACGGTCTCGGCGATCTTGTCC
>JASHVM010000114.1:0-2531 GCA_030044595.1 Streptosporangiaceae bacterium | reverse complement strand
GGCTGGGCCGGCGGCGGCGCCGTAGGGGCTAAGCTCGCCTCTTATCCCGAACGGACGGTGGTATCCCTGGTCGGGGACGGCTCTTACCTGTTCGGAGTGCCGTCCTCGGCCCAGTGGGTCGCCCGCCGGTACAACGCACCCTCGCTGACCATCATCTACGACAACCGCGGCTGGGCTGCGGTCAAGTTCTCCGCGCTAGGGGTCCACCCGTCGGGTGCCGCCGCCGCGGCGGACGATTTCCGCGCCTCGCTCGAGCCGGAAGCTGACTTGCCTGGTATCGCGGCCGCGGCGGGCGGTGCCTACGGCGTGACGGTCACCGACCCGAACGAACTACCCCGGGTGCTGAAAGACGCCCTCGCCGTGGTGCACGGTGGCCGTTCGGCCGTGGTCAGCGTGCAGCTTCCGCCCGCCCAGACCGCGCAAGCTGGAGGCTAGTCGTCTTCGGTCAGGGCGGTGAGCAGGTCGTTCAGCCGGCCGACGAACGCGGCCGGGTCGTCGATCCTGGCGCCGAGAGTAAGCACTGCCTGGTTGAAGAGCACCGAGGCCCAGTCCGCCAGGCGCGGGTCGTCCTGATGGCGATTGAGCCTGTCCACCAGCGGGTGCTTCGGGTTGATCTCGAGCACCGGCTGGCTGGGCAGCCCCGAGCCCCTCAGCAGCCGGGCCGGGTTGATAGTGATCTCCGCCTCGTTGGCCACGATGCAAGCCGGGGAGGTGGTCAGGCGATTCGTCAGCCGAACGTCCCAGGCCTGGCCGTCCAGGGCTCCCTTCAGCTTGGCCAGCAGGTCGGCGAACTCGGTGCTCGCCTGGTCGCGGGCCGCCTTCTCCGCTTCGTCCTCCAGCCCGCCCAGGTCGGCCGAGCCCTGTGCGACTGATTGCAGCCGCTTGCCGTCGAAGTCGTGCAGGCTCGTGACCACCCAGTGGTCCACGGCGTCGGTCAGCAGCAGCACATCGACGCCCTTGGCCCGGAAGGCCTCCAGGTGCGGGCTGCTGGTGGCGGCGGCCAGCGTCGGCGCCAGCAGGTAGTAGATCTTCTCCTGGCCTTCCTTCATCCGGGCCACGTAGTCGGCCAGCGTGACGCCGTCGGCGGATTGGGTGGTGGAGAAACGCGCCAGCCCGGCGATCTCGTCTTTGTTGCCGAAGTCCTCGACGATGCCTTCCTTCAGGACCGCGCCGAACTCCTTCCAGAACGTGGCGTATTTCTCCGGTTCCTTCTCGGCCATGTCCTTCAGCAGCTGCAGCACCCTCTTGACCGCGCTGGAGCGGATCCGGTCCACCACCCGGCTGCCTTGCAGCAGTTCTCTCGACACGTTGAGCGGCAGGTCGGCGGAGTCGATCACGCCCCGGATGAACCGCAAGTAGCGCGGCATCAGCTGGCCCGAGTCCTCCATGATGAAAATCCGCCTGACGTGCAGCCTGATGCCGCGCGACGAGTCCAGGATCCACAGGTCGTACGGGGCGCGGGCGGGGATGAACAGGAGCAGCGTGTACTCGTAGGTCCCCTCGATCTTGCTGTGCACCCAGCTGAGCGGATCGGCGTAGTCGCCGGTGATGTGCCGGTAGAACTCGATGTAGTCCTGGTCGCTGATCTCGTTCTTCGGTCGCGTCCACAGCGCGGCGGCCTGGTTGACGGTCTCGTCCGCCGCCGGCTCCGAGTCGGCCTCTTTTTCTGCCGTGCCGGTCGCTTCCCGCGGCATGAGGATAGGCAGGCTGATGTGATCGGAGTACTTTTGGATGATCGAGCGCAGCTGGTAGCCGCTCAGCAAGTCGTCTTCTCCGTCGCGAAGGTGGAGCACGACCGTGGTTCCCCGGGACGGACTCTGCACCGCCTCCAGCGTGTACTCGCCCCGGCCGTCGGAGGTCCAGCGGACGGCCTCGTCCGCGGCCAGACCGGCCCGCCTGGTGGTCAGCTCCACCCGGTCCGCCACGATGAACGACGAATAGAAACCCACCCCGAACTGGCCGATAAGGGTGGCGTCCTTGCGCTGGTCGCCGGTCAGCGCCTGGAAGAACTCGCGGGTCCCCGACTTGGCGATGGTGCCGATGTGCTCGATCACCTCTGCCCGGCTCATCCCGATGCCGTTGTCGGCGACCGTGATCGTCCTCGCGTCCTTGTCGTACGAGACGCGGATCCGCAGCGGTCCCTCGCCCTCCGGGTCCTCGCCGCTGGAGAGCAGTTCAAGCCGCAGCCGGTCGATGGCATCCGATGCGTTCGAGATCAGCTCGCGCAGGAAGATCTCCTTGTTGCTGTAGAGCGAGTTGATCATCAAGTCCAGGAGCTGCACTACCTCAGCCTGGAAGCCGAACGTCTCCTGATCCTGCACCGTCATCAGTTCTCCCACCCTGGCCGCATGTCCTCTCAGACCACTGAAAACCATAGCTTGCCGGGCGACTTCAGGGCGCGCGGGCCGCGTCGACGGCCGCAGCGAACTGGTGTAGTGTTCACCCGTTGCCGGGGCGGTAGCTCAGCCGGTCAGAGCAGCGGACTCATAATCCGCCGGTCGTGGGTTCGAGCCCCACCCGCCCCACATCCC
>JASHVM010000113.1:0-6351 GCA_030044595.1 Streptosporangiaceae bacterium | reverse complement strand
GACTGCAGGCCGACCTCCTCCTGCATCCGGACGGCCTTCGTTATCTCCTCGTCCTCCACCGCGCGCAGTTCAGCGGCGGTGATCCGGCCCGCGGCAAAGTCATCACGCGCCTGATGCAGCCGCGGCGGGCGGAGCAGGCTGCCGACGTGGTCGGCGCGGAACGGAGGGCTGGTTCTGCGGGACATGGACGCACCTCTCTATTTTGATGCTTAAACACTTAGCAGACCGGGCGGATCATGTGCGGCCGCCCCCGTGGGCGATCGGTGGCCGCTGTGGACGAGAACAGCACGCCGCCTTCTTTTTTATTTCTAAAGAACGAGACGTGGTCTAACCCGAGCGGCGCAGCACCGGAGGACGCTCCCGCACGCAGCGACCGCGGCACGGGCCGCCTGGCCCCTGGGCCGCTGCCACTGCCCGCCGGTCGTCCGCCAGTAGCCGTTCGGTAACGAAATGACTACCAGCCGGTCAGCTGATGTCTCGATTCCTTGCTTCGCGCAACTGACAATGGCTACATTTCGGGAATGATCCTTCTCGCTAAGAAAAGAGCGCCGGTCGCCGCGCTGCTCGCCATAGCTTGCGCGTGTCTGGCCGCTGCTGGCTGCAGCAGCTCGTCTTCCAGCTCTCCGTCTTCGACCACCTCCGCGTCTGCCACCACGAGCGCCAAGCCCAGCGGCGACGTCTTCGTGTTCTCCGCTGGCTCCCTCGACACCCTGATGACCAAGACGGTAGGACCGGCGTTCCACGCCGCGACCGGCTACACGCTGGTCGACACCTCGCACGGGTCGGGGACCCTCGCGGCCGATATCAAGAACAAGGTCGCGGTCGCCGACGTCTTCGTCAGCGCCTCGCCGTCGGATGACACCACCCTCATGGGCGCCGCGAATGGTGACTGGGTCTCGTGGTACGCGGCCTTTGCCACGTCGCCGGAGGTCCTCGGGTACTATCCCAAGAGTAAGTTCGCCCATGACCTCCAGACCATGCCGTGGTACAAGGTGATCACGATGCCCGGGTTCCGCCTCGGGCGGACCAACCCGTCCCAGGACCCCGGCGGGGTGCTGGCCGCCGAAGCCCTCGAGGAGACGGCGACGGCGCAGCATCTCCCGGCGCTGAAGACGCTCGCGACTGAGACGTCGGACGAGTACGCGGAGAACCCCGAAGAGGCCGACATCCAGACCGGGCAGCTCGACGCGGCGTTCATGTACGAGGCCGACGCCAACTCCCAGGGCAGCCCCTTCGTGAAGCTGACCGGCACCAACCTCGCCGGCGACTACACGATCACGGTCGTCAACAAGGCCCCCCACCTGGCTGCGGCCGAGGCCTTCATCAAGTTCCTCCTCGGCCCCACCGGTCAGGCCGAGATGAAGGCTGACCAGTTCAACATCGTCTCGCCGCCGACGGTGACCGGGTCCGGCGTCCCGAGCGCGCTCACCAGCGTCATCGGCTCGTGACCACTGGCAGGTCGCCGCGCCCGCTCCGCTGGCTCGGCGCCCTGCTGGTCCTTTACCTGGCCTATCCGGTCGGGGCGTTCTTCTACCGGCTCTTCGACGGGCAGAACGAAGGCTGGAGCGTCCCCGGCCTCTGGTCGGCCTTGTGGGTGTCGGTCGCGGGCGCCACCATCGCGCTGCTGATCGGGATGGTGACCGGCATCCCGCTGGCCTACGTCCTGGCCCGCCGCCGGGGGTGGCTGTCCTCGGTGGTGTACGTGGTCGTCCAGCTCCCGCTGGCCGTGCCGCCCCTCATCAGCGGCATCCTGCTGATCTACATCGTCGGCCCGTATACGTTCCTCGGCCAGCTGTCGGGGCAGCGGCTCACCCAGACGATGTACGGGGTCGTCATCGCCCAGTCGTTCGTGGCCACACCGTTCCTGGTCGTCGTGGCCCGCAGCGCCTTCCGTGCTGTCGACCCGTCCCTGGGCGATGTCGCCGCCACCCTCGGCCACGGTCCGCTGGCCCGGTTCCTGCGGGTCGACGTGCCCGCCGCGGCGGACGGCATCCGGACCGGGATGATCCTCATGTGGCTGCGGGCCTTCGGGGAGTACGGCACAGTCGTGATCCTCGCCTACCACCCCTACAGCCTCCCGGTCTACGTCGACAACCTGTTCTCCTCCGGGCCGCTGTCGCTGGCCGAGGCCCCGACGATCCTGGCCTTCGGCGTCGCCGCGCTGGCGATCATCGCCGTCCGCGTCCGGCTCCCGGCCCACGTCCGGCACCGGCCGATCCCGGCGCCGGACGCTCCCGTGTCGACGCCGCCGACGCCGGTGGGCTTCGACATCGACGTCGCCGTGGGCACGTTCCGCCTGCGGGTGGCGCACCCCGAGGACTGCCACCGGCTGGCGATCGTCGGGCCGTCAGGCTCAGGCAAGTCGGTCACGCTGCGGGCCCTCGCCGGGCTGCTCGGGCCCGACGCCGGGACCGTCACCTACGGTGGCGTCGACGTCAGCCGCACCGCGACCGAGCGGCGCCGGCTCGGCTACGTCCCCCAGGGCTTCGGCCTGCTCCCCGGGCGCACGGTCTGGCAACAGGCGGTCTTCGGCGTCCACGCGATCCCGGCCCGGGCCGCCTGGTGGCTGGAGATACTCCACCTTGACGGCCTCCTCGACCGTCTGCCGGAGCAACTCTCCGGGGGGCAACGCCAGCGGGCCAGCCTGGCCCGGGCGCTCGCCGGGGATCCTCGGGTGGTGCTGCTCGACGAGCCGTTCTCTGCGCTGGACGCCCCGGTGCGGGCCGAGCTGCGGCGGGAGTTGCGACGGCTCCAGCGCGAAGTCAACCTCTCCACGGTCGTCGTGACCCACGACCCGGAGGAGGCGGCGATGCTGGCCGACGAAATCATCGTCTTGAGCGACGGGCAGGTGCTCCAGTCCGGGAGCTGCCGCGAGGTTTACCAGCGTCCCGCCTCGGCCGAGATCGGTCGCCTGCTCGGCATCGACAACCTCTTCGAGGGCGTGGCTGGTGCCGACGGCATATTGCTCGCCGGCCAGGACGGCGGCCCGGGCGTGCCAGGCAGCGGCGCCCCCGTCGGCCTCGCTACGGGTCTGCCGGCCGGCGCTCGGCTGCTGTGGCAGGTGCCGCCCGAAGCCCTCAGGCTCCGCCCGGGACCGTCGCCGTCGGACGGCAACGGGTCGGCCGTCGACCTCGGCCTGGGGCGGGTGACCGACGTCGTCGACCTAGGCCGCACCGTCGAGGTGGTGGTGGTGTTGCCCTCCGGTATCGAGCTCCGGACCCGGACTCTCGAGGCGCCTGACCTTAGCGTCGGTACCGCCTGCCGGGTGGAGACCGACAGGGAGGCCGTGTCGGTCTGGTCGCAGTCGGCGGTTCCTGAAGCTCGACGCGATACGGCACGTCTGGTATGACCGGCGGCCAGACGCCGACGGGCCGGGGTGCATAACACCGACAAGACGACGCGGTGACCGCCCGACCACCCGGCGTGGATGCGCGAGTTCATGCAGATCCCGCGGTTCAAGGCGCCCAGTCAGGCGTGGCCTTTACCGCAGTCCGGCCCCGGCGGCCGGCATGATCTGATCGAGGAAGCCGAGAGCGGCCGCTGTCGTCGCCCGGCGCCAGGCCAGCAGGATCGCGTCGAAGCCGTCGAGCTCAGCCTGCTCGGCCTGCATGGCCCTCGCGATCGGGTCTAGGGCGGCTCTCTGGCGCTGGAGCAGGTCGGCGGGATCGGATCCGGCGCGGTACAGCAGGGCCAGCTTGAGCAGGAGGTGCGACCGGATGTCCCGGATGTGCTCCACCGGCGTGCTCAGCCAGTGGTCCGCTTCCTTGCGGCCCTGCGCGGTGACGGTGTAGATGGTTCGCTGAGGACCGAGGCCGGGTTCGACCGACTCGGGCGTAATGAGCCCGGCCTCAACGAGCCGGCCGATCGCCCGGTAGATGATGGGCCTGGGAATGCGCCAGATGCGGCCCAGCTCACCGTCGGCCTCGGTCAGCTGCGACACGGCGAACCCATGAGCGGGCCGTTGACTGAGCAGCACGAGAACCGTCCACTCAGGCAGCGACATCGGCACGTCCATGAGCCAGAGGGTAGTCGGTTCGGCGGTGTCGGTCATTACACGGCCGCATCCGCGGCCGCGGTGAAGCTACGGGATGACGGCTAGCCGGGTACGGTCGAGGTCGCCCGCGGATGCACCGGGTCCCGGAATGGCGGTGACCGAGCGCGCGTCGAGCGGCTCGCCGCAGTGCGAGCATGATGGCACCGCCGTGACAATGTGCCCGCAAACAACGTGCCTGGTCTCCACCGGCGGGCCCTCAGGGGCCGCCCAGCGGTCGCCCCACTGGCGCATGGCCGTCACCACGGGCCACAGGTCGCGACCCTTGCTCGTGAGCCGGTACTCATAGCGCGGCGGATGGCCGCAGTAGGGGACGCGTTTGAGGATGCCGTTGTCGACCAGGTGGTTCAGCCGCCGGGTGAGGATGTTGCGGGAGATGTCCAGGCGAGACTGGAAGTCACCGAAGCGAGTCACACCGAGGAACGCGTCCCTGACGATCAGCAGGCTCCACCACTCCCCCACGACGTCGAGGCACTGAGCGACCGAGCAGTTGACGTCCTCGAAGCTTTTTCGTTGCACGAGCTAAGCATAGAGGGTTGCATAATAGAACGCATCCATCCTAGAGTAAGTTCCGTGACAAGACTTACTCTGCTCGCGAGGGCAGGCAGGTGACCGGCGAGGCGGCGCCGGCGGCTGCGCCGGCGCGCCGCCGCGATGTGACCTGGGACGATCCCCTGGTCAGCGCCACGCTGGCGCTGGACATGAACGGCCTGGACTACCTGCGAGCGATCGCCGCAGGACGCATCGCGCCGCCGCCGATCGCCGCCCTGCTCGGAATGGACATCGTCGAGGTCCACCCGGGCCGGGTTACGTTCTCCCTCGGCGTCGGCGAGCACCTGTACAACCCCATCGGGTCGGTCCACGGCGGGGTGTTCTGCACGCTGCTCGACTCCGCCATGGGCTGCGCCGTGCACGCCACCCTTGACCGTGGTCAGGCCTACACGACCCTCGAGCTGAAGGTCAATCTGGTCAAGGCGCTGACCGTGAGCACGCCGAGTGTGGTGGCAACCGGCCAGCTAATCAGCGCCGGGCGCCGCGTGGTTACCGCTTCCGGCCAGATCACCGGGCCTGACGGGACGCTGTACGCGCACGGCACGACCACGTGCCTCGTCTTCGAGCCGCGCCCGGGCAGCCGCGAACGCACGTCCGCACGGCCAGGAGGGAACGGCGATGAGCGCTGACCCGGGCCAGGTCACCATCCGGGCCACGGCGGCTGCCCCGAAGCTTGACGCCTCGCTGGACGATGCCGGTGCCTTCTTGCGCGCGGCGGGTCTCGTCTTCGACGAGGTCACCGCGACCCGGGTCACCGGCCACGTCGTCCTGAGCCCCGAGCACCATACGCCGTGGGGCATCGTTCACGGCGGCGTCTATACGACCGCAATCGAGAGCGCGGCCAGCGTCGGCGCCAGCATCGCGGTGCGCGATCGGGGCCAGGTCGCCGTCGGGCTGACCAACACCACGCACTTCTTGCGCTCGGTCACCGACGGCCGAGTCAACGTCGAGGCCACCGCGCTCAGCCAGGGGCGCACGCAGCAGCTTTGGCGCGTCGATATCACCGACGAATCAGGCAGGCTCATCGCCCACGGCGAGCTGCGGCTGCAGAACGTCGCCGGCCAGCCTTAGGACGCGGAGGCGCGACCTCACCAGCCGGTGAGCACGTGGCGGCGCAGGTCGCGGCGCACGTTCTGGCCGAGCCTGCGGGCTTCGCGGCTATTGAGGACCGCGCCCAGGGTGGCGCCGGTGAGCAGCGGGCCGAGCGAGAACGCGCTGCGGCCGGCCCGCGCGGCCAGCCGCCTGCGGATCTGCCGCGCCAGCGGGGACCCGGCAGCGATCACCACGCCGCCGGGAATCATGTACACACCCCGGCGATGCGCCCAGGACGCGACATAGGCGCTCATTCGCTCCGCGAGGTTTCCCGGGGCTGGCATGCCGTACGCTTCGTGGAGTTCCGCGACAAGCTTGATCTCGATCCCCACCACGAGCAGGGTCTCGGCCACGATCTCGGCCGGCCAGGCGGGCGGTACGGGCAGTGCCGCCCACACGCCGACGGCTCCGCCGGCGGCGCCCGCCGCGCGAGCCGCGCCGTCGATGAGCGCGTCGGCGATCTCGTCGGCCGACTGGCCAGGGAACTGTGCGCGCAGCGCGGCCTGGTCGCGCACTCTCAGCCGGGGTGCCATCGCCGTTACCTGCGCGGCCATCCAGTCGATGCCGTCGCCGACCCTTCGCCGCGCCGCCCCCGCCCCGCGCTGCGCCGCGCGCGTCCCTCGCCCCGCCCCGCGCTGCGCCGCGCGCGTCCCTCG
>JASHVM010000112.1:0-6307 GCA_030044595.1 Streptosporangiaceae bacterium | reverse complement strand
GCCGGCCTGGGCCTGAAGCACCGCATCGTTTGGGTGCCCGTGCTCGGCCAGCCACCTGGCGGCGGCGCCGTTCAGCGCGGCCTGCTCATTCGGCTCGGCGCGGCGCAACTCCAGTTTCAGCAGGTCCGCGAACAGCTGGTGGTACCGGAACCATGACCTGCGCCCGTCCAGCGAGACCACGAACGCGCCGGCCTGCTCCAGATCCTGCAAGACCCGTTCCCCGCCCGGCCTGCCGGTCAGCACGTCCGCCAGCGGGCCGGATACCCGGTCCAGCACGGAGGTCCGCAGCAGCAGCCGCCGCACCTCCTCGTTCTGCCGGTCCAGCACCTCGGCCAGCAGGAATTCAGCCACCGTCCGATCGGTGCCGGAGAACTCGGCGGCAAACCGCTCCGGGTCCGGGTGCCCGGCCAGCGACAGCGCGGCCAGCCGCAGCCCAGCCGCCCAGCCCTCGGTGCGTCCGTGCAACCGGGCCAGCGCATCGGCCGACAGCTCCACCCCGGTCGCGCGGAGCAGCGCCTGCGCCTCGGCCACGCTGAACCGCAGTTCGGTCGCACGGATCTCGGTCAGTTCCCCGTCCAGCCGCAGCCGGTGCAGCCCCGGCTGCAGATCATGCCGGGTCGCGAGGACCAACCGAAGCTGCTGCGGTGCGCGCAACAGCAAGAGCTGCAGCTGGGACAGTATCTCACCTGCGTCCAGCACATGCGCGTCGTCGATCATCAGCCACAGCCGGTCTTCGAGCGGGGCCAGGTCCTTGAGCAGTCGCTCCACCACGGCCCAGCCGTCAAGATCCGGCGCCGCGGTCAGCGGCCGCACCAGCGCCGAGCCGGCTGCCGTGCCCCGCAGCGCGTCGGCTACCGAGATCCAGAACCCTCCCGGATCACGCTCCTGGCGGCGCACCGCTACCCAGGCCGCGTGCCGGGCCAGGCTCGCGTCGGCGATCCAGGACCGGACCAGGACCGTCTTCCCGCTTCCGGCTGGCGCCGATATCTGAACGACGCGTTCCGCCGCGGCCAGCCGCCGGAACAGCGCGCAGCGAGACACGACTCCTGCTCTGACGGGAGGAGCGGCCGGAACATCAAGGGTTCCAGGCACTCGCAGCGGTCTCAGCACGCGCGGGACCGCCTGGCGGGTGGCTGGTTCACGCACGCTGCTGATCCTGGTCTGGACGGCCACCTTCCAAGGCAATCCCACGGGCCGGGCGATGAATAGTCGTCATCTGACGACACCTTGCGGCGGGCGCGGGTTATCGTTTCGCGCGATCCTCGGCCCGCCGTTACGGTGAGACGCCGTTGCGCAGCGCTTCGCGGACGATCTCCACCCGGCTCTTGGCGCCGAGCTTGGCCAGGATGTGCGAGATATAAGTCTGTACGGTGCGCCGGGACAAGAACATGCCGCGAGCGATCTCCGACGTCGAGTCGCCCCTGGCGACCAGGGAGGCGATCTTGACCTCGGTCGGCGTGAGCGCCTCCCAGCCGGAGGCGGCCCGCTGCCTGCGCGGCCCGCGGACGCCGCGCCTGATGCCGTAGGGGCGAAGCCGGCTGTCGGCCCGGCGGATGTCCCAGCGGGCATCTAGGTCCTCGTACGAGTCGACGGCCTCGTTCAGCGCGGCCCTGGCCTCTTCGTGCTGGCCGCGCGCGGCCAGCACGGCGGCCAGGTCCTCAAGCGCGGCAGGCAACTCCGCGGCCGGCCCGACCGTCCGGTAGTGGGCGACGGCGTCCTGGAGCGGACCCGGATCAGATTTGAGGAGTCCTCTGCACCGCCAGCTCGCCGCGGCCGCCCGGGCCGGCTGGGTTTCCGCCGCGGCCTCCTGCTGGCAGGCCTGCGCCGCGGTCTGCGCGGTCCGGCGGTCGTCGGCGGCGATCGCGAGCCGCACGAGGTCCGGCAGCCACTGGTGGATCAGGGTCATCTCGCCGTCGCGCCGGGGCAAGATCGCGGCCAGCACCTGCACGGCCTGCCGTGTCTCGCCGCGCTGTTCCAGCGCCACGGCGTGCGCGGCGACGAGAAAGTCCCGGTTCTCCCGGTCAGGAACCGTCAGGACGGGGAGAGCCAGGCCCGCGCGGAGATGCTGATCGGCCGTCGTACGCTGGTCCCGGCGCCCGGCGATGAGCGCGGTCACGCCGTGGACGAGCAGCGCTGGCCAGCGCTCGCGCAAAAAGGTGTACGTGAGCCCGGGAGCATCGTCCTCATCCGAGCTCAGCTCGGCCAGCGCGTCGTCCCACTGGCCGAGCCAGTACCGCAGCACCGCCGCGGTGACCCAGGTCGTGCGGTCGGGACCGCCGCTCCGCTGGGCCGACTCGCGGGCCTGCCCGAGGGTAATCTCCGCTTCCGGCCAGCGGTCCAGGTTTTGCAGGGTGAAGACGCGGTCGTCGATGGCGAACGAGCGCAGGTCCGCGTAGCCGGGATCGTCGCCGAGCACGCGCAGGGCCTGGTCGATGTAGCCGAGCGCGGCGGCATGGTGGCGCCTGATGCTGTGGCTCAGCCACAGGTCGGTCAGGGCGTGGGCGGTCGCGAACGGGTCGCCGGCCTCCTCGGCCAAGGTGAGGGCCTGCCGGGCCGTCTCATCCGCCGTGCGCAGCTCGCCGGTGTCGGCCCGCTCGAGCATCGCCAGGAAGGCCAGCATGCGAGCCTGCCAGGTGCGGGGCAGGCCGGGCGAGGCCAGAGCCTGCTGCATGGTGATGGTCGCCTCGTCGCTGCGGCCCGCACTGACCTGGGCGCGCGCGAGGACCGAGTACGTCTCAGCCCGCCGCGCCGGGTCGGTCATCACCGGCAGCGCCGCTGTGGCCCGCCGGGCCGCCTCGTCGTAGGAGCCGACGGCGAGGAAGGCTCGTACCAGGCTGGCCATCAGCCCGTCCCAGGCTTCGCCGCCGCTGGGGGCCTTGTCCAGTTCGCGCCGCAGCAAGTCGGCCGCCAGCTGCGGTGCCTGCGTGGTCAGCGCGGGCGCAGCCTGCAGGAGCCAGTCTCGGGACCAGTCCTCACCCGGCTGTCTCGCCTCGAAAAGCTGCTGCGCCACGCTCAGGGCGTCCGCATCCGTGGCCGCGAGCTCGCGCGCTGCCTCGGCGTGCAGCGCCGTGCGAAGTGCTGTCGGCATGCTCTCGTACAGCGCCTGGCGGATCAGCTGATGCCGGAACGCCAGTTCGGAACCCGAGCCGACCAGGATGCGGCCCGTTACCGCCTCCTGCAGGCCCGCCGCCAGTTCGGACACCGGCCTGCGCAGCAGCACGGCCAGGTCGGTGACCGTGAACTTGGCGCCGAGCAGAGCGGCAGTCCGCAGGATCTGCGCCGTCTCGGCCGAGACAGAGCTGAGCCGGTCGTTCAGCACGGCCGCCAGCGACACCGGCAGTTGTTCCTGGGCTGCGCGGCCGTCGCCGGCGGGACCAGGCTGCATCCGCTCGCGCGCCAGGGCGTCGACCAGTTCGCGCAGGTACAGGGGATTACCAGCGGCCTGATCGGTCAGCTGGCGCAGCGCACCCCCCGGTAGCGTTCCGAGCATTCCCGTCACCAGGGCGGCCACGTCGGTTTCGGGCAGCGGCCCGAGGGTGACGACGGCACCGCCGCGGCGGGCCAGGGCCGCGCGCACCTGCTGCACCTCCGGCCGGCGCGGATCCGACCGGCACGTCGCGATCAGGAGCAGCCGCAGCTGATCAACAGAGGCGGCGAGCTGGTGCCAGACGAGCAGCGATGCGTCATCGGCCCACTGCAGGTCGTCGACGACCATCACCGTCGGGGCGGCCGCGCACAGCTCGTCCGCCAGCGCCATCAAGACCTCCACGCTGGAAACCGCCGCGTCGCCGTCGGCAAACAGCCCGAGCCGCTGGCTGCGCAGCAGGCTGGCGGCCTGCGCGCGGCGCGGGTCGGGCGAACCAAGCCGGACCTGCAGGCAGTCCTGGATCACGCTCAGCGGCAGCCGTTCGGCGAGCTGGTCGGCCATGCCCCACCCGACGTCCCAGCCCAGCTCGCTCACTCCCGCCAGCGCCTCGGCGACCAGGGACGACTTGCCGATGCCAGGCTCACCCTCGACCCAGACCGCGGTACCCCCGCCGCGGCGGAGAGCCTCGACGCCAGCACTGAGGGCTGCGAGCTCCCGGCCGCGGTTCACCCACTGCGGCGGCCGGTCGATGGGCCACATGGCTGTAACGTACGCCCCGGCCAGAGGCAATGCCTATTCCGTGTCGGCAGTAAGCGGGCCGACCGCCAGCCGCTCGCCCTGGTGCCCTGGCCGGTGCCGGGAGGAGCGAGCAGCGGCCGCCTCAGGGCGCGGTCAGGTCGGCCGGGACGACGATATCCCGCTTCTGGATCTTGCCGGTCGGACCCTTGGGCAGCGCGTCGGCGATCCACACGTGCCGCGGGTACTTGTAGGCCGCGACCTGGCTCTTGACGTAGTCGCGCAGCTCCTCGGGGGTGATGACGGCGCCCGGCTTGAGCGCCACCGCGGCGCCGACTTCCTCGCCCAGGGACGGGTGCGGCAGGCCGATCACGGCGGCCTCGGCGACGGCGGGATGCTCGTACAGCACTTCCTCGATCTCCCGCGGGTAGACGTTGTAGCCGCCTCGGATGATCAGGTCCTTCTTCCTGTCCACGATGTAGAAGTAGCCGTCGGAGTCGACCCGGGCCAGGTCACCGGTGTGGAACCAGCCGTCGCGGATCGCCTCGGCGGTGGCCTCGGGGCGATGCCAGTAGCCCTTCATCACGTTCGGCCCGCGGATGACGATCTCGCCCACCTCGCCCTGCGGGACCTCGTGGTCTTCGCCGTCGACCACCCGCATCTGCACGTCCCGGATGGGCGTGCCGATCGAGCCGGGCTTTTGCTCGCGGTCGGGGTGGTTGAACGACGCGACCGGCGAGGTTTCCGACAGGCCGTATCCCTCCAGCACCGGGACGCCGAACGCCTCCTCGAACCCGCGCAGTACCTCGACCGGCAGGGCCGCGCCGCCGGAGATGCACATCCGCAGCGATGAGGTGTCGTAGTCCGCGCGGTTGGGCTGGTGCAGCAGCGCCACGTACATGGTCGGCACGCCCTCGAAGACGGTGACCCGGTGGCCGGCGATGATCTTCAGGGCGTGCTCGGCGTCGAACCGCGGCAGCAGGGTCAGGCACGCCCCGGCCGCCACCGCCACGTTGAGCGCCACCGTCTGCCCGAACACGTGGAACAGCGGGAGCCCGCCGAATATGACGTCGTCCGGGCGAGCGCGGACGATCTCCGTCCGCGTCACCTCGGTGTTGCTGATGAGGTTGCCGTGGGTGAGCTCGGCGCCCTTCGGGTGACCGGTCGTGCCGGAGGTGTACAGGATCACCGCGGTGTCCTCGTCGTCGGCGTCGGCGACCTGGTCGTCCGGTACGGCGGAGGCCAGCAGCTCGGGGAAGCTGACCCCGTCCACGACGATTGATTCCGCCTCGGCCTGCTCCGCGCCGCTGCGGGCCTGGTCCGCGAACGCGTGCCAGGCGAAGACCAGCCCGGCCCCGGAGTCGCCGAGGTAATAGGCGACCTCCCGCGCCTTGAGCAACGGGTTCATGGGGACAACCACGCCGCCGGCCCGGAGCACGCCGTAGTACACCACGGGGACCTCGGCGACGTTGGGCATCATGATGCCCACCCGGTCGCCGGGCTTGAGGCCGCGTTCGTGCAGCAGCCCGGCTACCCGGGCGCTCGCCTCGTCCAGGGCCCGGTACGTCATCGCCGCGTTGTCTACGCGCACGGCTACTCGGCCGGCGTGGGTCCGGGTCGTGTCCGTCAGGTTCTTAGCCAGGTTCGTCACGCTGCTCATTGTCCGGCCGCAGGCCCGGGCGGTCGTCGGTCCCCGGTATCAAGCCTGCCCCGGGGCGTTGGTACGCCGGCACAACGGTTGTGCCGGCGGCCCGAGGAAGCGGCTCACCCTCGTATTGCCGGCACGTTATCGCCGGGGTCGCTCCGGCTTAACGTCGTGGATCAAGCCTCGAAAGGGGGCCGGGATAGGCACCATCCGGCGCTATTCCATCCGGGGCCGAGGCGTCCCGCCGCCTGCGCGAAAACCCAGGGCCAGAACGGGCTGACGCGGAAGTGAAACCGCGGCCCGTTCGGGCAAATGACTTTTAATTATCCCGAACGGATCGTGGTGCAACGACCCGAACCTGGTTCAAGGAAGGCAGCGATGACGCTTGAGGGCAAGACCTTGTTCATCTCCGGCGGCAGCCGTGGCATCGGCCTGGCCATCGCGATCCGGGCGGCGCGGGACGGCGCCAACGTCGCGCTGATCGCCAAGACGGCCGAGCCGCACCCCAAGCTGGAGGGGACGGTGTACACCGCGGCCGCGCAGATCGAGGCGGCGGGCGG
>JASHVM010000111.1:0-2676 GCA_030044595.1 Streptosporangiaceae bacterium | reverse complement strand
CTAACGGCAGGGCCAGCAGAACAGGCATTGGTACGCCCAATCGAACTTACTCACATGCCGCGTATGGTCCATTGACCTGGGGACGTGAGCTTGCCATTTGCTGAGGTCAGGGCACCGTTCCGCGGGGTACGACCCATTGCACCGGCTGGCCCGTGACCTGCGCGATCAGCTCGTAATCACCGTCGTAATGCAGAACGGTGACACGTTTGCGTTCGGCCACCGCCGCGATCAGCAGGTCAGGCAGGCCGACCGCCCTGATGCGCCCGCCCCGCCACAAGGCGCCCTGTACGTCAAGCGCGCGCCGCCAGTCTTCATCATGGGTGGCTAGCCACTCATAGCCGACGTCGCGGTCAGCTCGTACCTGGTCGAACTCCGCGCCACTGCGGGCTGCCCAGCCGAGTTCGAACTCGATGACACCGCAGGTGGCCACCACTCCCGACTCGATCAACGGCGCCAGGACCGCTGCCACTTGCGGATGGCGCAGGCGGGCGAGGGCGCTGGTGTCCGCCAGGTAGCGTGCTACCGCTGCCATGCGGCCAGCATCACGTCCTGGTCTTCAAGGTCGGGCAGTTCGCCGGAGGTGAGTCGTTGCAGGTCACGCCGTCTGGCTGCCAGCGCGGCGACCTCGCGGAGGGCAGCATTGACCGTGTCCTTCTTGGTGGCGGTGCCCAGCGCCTGCTGCGCAGCCGCGAGGTACCCGTCGTCGATCTCCACGAGGGTCTTGGTCATTGCCACCTCCTTCGCGATCAGTATATCTCAGATGGCTCTATTGAGATATATCCACGCCTTAAGGTCCCCGAGATCACCGGCGGCGCCGGGCGTCGCAGTGTCAGGACATGATGATTCCCGCCGAACCTGCCTCAGCCCCCTCCGATCAAGCTGGGCCGCTGCCTGACCAGCTGCGGCTGGCCGTGGCCGCCTAACTGGCCCGCTTCAAGGGGTGTACCTGGATCGCTTCGAATGCTGCCCGCACTAGGCGTGTCTACTGATCTTGTCGTTCCGCCGCAGGAGGCGCCCATCCGCTTCTGCCGCGATGATGTTTGTTCTCGGTGGCTTGACCGTTCCGGATGTGCATGATGGCCGTCAGTAGCGGAGGATGTCACGCAGGTGCTGCACGGGCCATCGCCGGTCGAACAGAGTCGGGTCGTCCCGGTCCTCGGCGCGAAGGTTCTCGATCAAGGTCACGTAATCGTCGAGGTCGAGCGTCCTGATCAGGGTGAGCAGGTCGGCCGCCTCGCCAGTAACGGGGGCAATCGGTGCGACGAGCCGGTCGTATAGTTCCACGACCTGGTGAACCATCGCTAGGTGGCGCGGCCCTGGATCGACGGAAGGGAACTTCGTCGCGGCGAAGTCCTCGGTGAACACGATCGGTTCGACTGCCAGCGCCTGTGGTGAGTAGTGCTGAGCGAGGTGGATGAGCAACTCGACGTCGAAGGTCTCATTGAAGGACGCCATCTGCCCGATGACCGGGCCAAGCGCGGCCGCGTCGAAGGCCTTGAAGCCAGCCTGGGTATCGAGCACATGGGCCAGGGCCGGGATGAGCAAGGCCCGGACAAAATGGCGGAACAAGATGATGATCTTGTCCGGCTTGTCGCCGGTGCTGTGCGGCTCGGTGACCGGCCCGTCGGGCCGGACCAGCACCGCCCCCTCGATCCCGTAACGCTGGCCGAGCGTGCCGGCCAGTTTCTCGGCGAGGAGCAGCGGCGCCGCCAGCGAGCCTAGCTGGGCCAGGTTCGCGGACAGGTCCGCGTCGGTATAGCAGACCACATGCCTGCGGGCGCCGTTCGCCCAGGCCGGATCAGTCCCGACCGCGGCAGCTAGCCCGGCCAGTACCGAGCCGCCCTTGCGGGACTGCTCGGTCGAGGTCAGCTGGTTGAACGCGGGACTGATCCAGATGCCGCTTCCGATGATCTCAGCCAGCCTGAGCACCGTCACGCTGCGATGACCTTCCCCCGGGTAGCCTTCGGCCGCCGCGATGTCCGACATGAGGTCGGCGCTCGGGGGCCGGTCCGGGCATCCGTCGTCGCAGGCGATGATGCTCCACGTGACACCGGGCAGGCCGCCGGTCAGCCAGTCAAGCTGGCGGACCTTGGCCCGCACGAAGTCCTCCCCGTGCGGGTGCGCTGTACGGGGGACCATACGGCCCGTCTCGCCGTACATGGCCCACACCACGGTCAGGTGGACCGGCCCGGCAATCTCGCCAAGCCGCCGCCGCGAGCGAGCCGCAGCAACCGCTTCCGCCGCTACCGCCGGACCGTAACCGGCCGCGACCTCCCCCGTCTCTGCGCTTCCCTCGGCCAGCGCGGTGGCCGCGTCGAGCACCGCCTGGTTCTGAGCAGAGTCCGTGAGGTCGCGCACCGGCACCAGCACCTTGTCCATGGCCCAAGGATGCCAGCACCCCGGCTTCCATGCTCGCAGACCCAGCCCACAGCATGACGAGCACCCCGGATCTGCCTCCATGACCCGGGCCGCGCGGGTGGGCCGCTGCTGTGCCGTCCGCGGGTCCATGTACCGGGGGGCTGGCCAGGGGTATAAATGCCTCATGGTGACGTGTCCGCGGTGCGGTGCGTCCCGGGGGGATGGCGACCGGTTCTGCGCGGCTTGCGGTGCCCCCTTGGGGGGCTGCCCGTCGTGCGGTGAGCCGGTCTCACCGGGCGACCGTTTCTGCCGTGCCTG
>JASHVM010000110.1:0-6197 GCA_030044595.1 Streptosporangiaceae bacterium | reverse complement strand
GACCAGTCCACCGTGGTCGTCACCCCGGCGTCGACCGACTCGATAGCCGACAGCAGGTTGCCCGCGTACACGTCCTGCGGGCGGAACTTCTTGCCCCAGTTCAGGTAGTACCAGACGAAATACTGGGTGAGGGTCCAGTCGGCCCCGTACGCCCGCATGGCGGTCTGCCACATGTGCCGGTGCGTGTCGATCATGCCGGGCATCACGATGCCGCCGGTCGCGTCGATCTCCGCGGTACCTTCGGGCACCTGCAAGCCCGGGCCGACCGCCGCAACTCGCTCCCCCGTGATCAGCACGTCCGTACCGGGCAGGACCCGGTGCGCGTCGTCCATCGTGAGCACGGTCGCATTACGGAAAACCAGCGGCCGCCCCGCTACCAGGTCCGCTGCCGTCGTCATGAGAACCTCCGCTGTGAGATGTCGTGAGGGTGCTGTTCGTTGGCCCGTGCCGTGCGGCTAGAGTCCGTTCACCCGGTCACTAGCAGCATGATCGGAAGCGTGGCCTTTCCCCCGAGGGCTGTCAATAGTGGGCCGGGCCAAGATCGGACCTCCCGACCGCGCCGCCGCCACAGTCGCCGACCAGCGCCATCGCGCCGTCAGCCTGGCTGGATGTCGCCGTCGGCGCTGATCAGGAAGGAGAGCTGGCGAGCGCCGATCTGCAGGCGCAACTGGTACCAGTCGGCGGGACCCTGGGTGATGGCCGCGGTGATGGCGGTGCCGGGGCTGGTGGGAGCGATCAGGGTGAGGATCGCGGCGCTCGGCCCGGTGCGGGTCATGGTGATCACCGGCGCGGGTATGCGCTGCAGCGCGGCGTGCGACACCCAGCCCTGGTAGGGATTGACCTGACCGCGGATCACCTGCGTCGAGCCGTCCGGGATCACCTGGCCGGGCAGGGCGATCTGGCGGATTTCCAGCTGGGTGCCCGGCGCCGTGGCGATCGCGTAGGAGCTGCGCACCGTGGTGACGGTCAGGCCGGGGTCCAGGTGCCACAGCTGCTGGTAGCTGGCGGCGCCCTGAGCCCGGTCGAAAACCAGGATGAAGTCCGGGTCCTGGCTGACGTAGACGCTGCGGTAGCGTGGCAGCCCGCCGAACGCGGTGTCGGTGAACTCGAAGAACTGCCCCTCGGCGCCGATGTCCTGGCTGATCAGGTAGGTCGGCGCGGACGGGTTGAAGGGCACGCCGGGCATGACCAGGACGCTGCTCGCCTCGGGCGAGAGCAGATACGCGCGGTACGGGGTGTCCTCGTACCCTGTGTGACCGCTGTTGACGATGAGGTCGCGGCCGCGTGCGTAGTACGTCAGCCCCATGTGGTCATCGTGGCCGTGGATCTGGGTGCCGGGTCCGAAGCGCAGCGAGTAAAACGACTGATCGCCGAACGTCCGGGCCGTTCCCCATCCGGAGCGGCCGAACACGTAACCGGCTGCGTAGACCGCCACCTTCTGCGTCGGGGGCGTGCCGGCCGTGCCCTGCGTCGCGGCGTACTGAAGCGGGGTCCCGGGCCGGTTGCGCGGTGAGATCACGTAGGTGTCGCCGATCTGGACCAGCTTGCCGTCGGGCTGGGTGGCCATGGCCAGGAACGTCGGCATCTGCGCGATCCGCGAGGTGATCCAACCCGGCAGCGAGTAGCCGCAGGCGGCCAGGTCGTGCTCGGCTGTATCCCACAGACCCATGTCGAGGTTGGCGTATCCAGTCGACTGCTCGTTGGTCACGCCCTGGGCATCCACCGCGGGACCGTACTGGTTGGGCTCGAAGGCCTCGATCATCTGCTGCCTGGCCTCTGCCCGCCACTTCAGCGGCTGCCCGCCCCAGGCCCCGGCCGGGTAGGCGCACCCGGCGCGCAGCAGTTCCAGGTCCTGGGATAGGCCGTGGTTATAGGCGCCGTCCCAGTTCGCGGCGTAGTAGTCCAGCAGGACCGGGATCTGGTTGTGGATCCAGGCCTGGCCCGGGAAGGCCTCGGCCGAGCACATCAGCGTCTCGGGGTTCTGGTTCTGGATCGGCACCCCGGCCAGCCAGCTTTTCAGGATCGTTTCGGCGCGATCCCGGTAGGCATCGGCGTGCGGGCCTCCGGCCAGGTAGGCCTCGATGAGCGCCTCGATCCAGTCACCGGTCTGGAAATCCAGCACCCAGGTCGGATTGGCGCCGAACGGCGCCAGCGACCAGTTGACGTCGCCGTCGCGGTCCGGGTCGATGGTGACGGCCTGGAACGGCGCGATCGTCAGCCGCCCGGCCATGATCTGATCGGCCGTTCCCGCCGGGAACGAGGGCATCGACCCGCACGCCCTGGCGTCGGCCGTCAGCGGCCTCGCGGCGGTGCGGGCCGGCTGCGGGCGGCTGATCCGGGTCGGCCGCGGACGGTTGATCCCGGTCGGCGCCGGACTCGGCGGTGTACCCGGATGCGCCGGGGGACTCCCGCTGCAACCGGCCACGGCGGTCAGCGCCAGCACGCCAGCAACGCAGCCGGTCATCCTCCGAGACCAGACCCGATTGCCACAGCGGCGCGGGCCACCGGCGACCGCCGCGCAGCACCGGACCGTCCGTCCGGCCCTCATCCCGGCGGCCCTTGTCCCGGTCGCCCTCATCCCGGCGGCCCTCATCCCGGCGGTCCCAGCCCTGGCCGCAGCTCAGCCATGCCAGCAATTATGACGCCGTAGCCGTGCCGAATCTGCGTGCAGGCCCTCCCAGCTGCCGTTTTAAGCCACAGCTTAAAGGATTTGCGGCACGCGTCAGCCAATGAGGATCCTGAGACCGGAAACCACAGCCGGTGGTCCGAGCTGGCCATGGTCCCGGTCGGCCATGGCCAGCCCACCATGCGCGCCGTCCCGCCTATCCGGCCTGCAGCAGCTCCGAGCCGAGCGGCGTGAGTACGTGCAGGACGGCGCTGCCCTGGCGGCACGTGCTGATCAGGCCCGCGTCACGAAGCACGGACGCGTGCTGGCTGACCGCCGCCGGCGTGATGCCGATCCGGCAGGCGAGCTCGGTGGTCGTGCATCCGTCAGCCACGGCGCTCAGCACCGCCGCCCGGTTCCGGCCGACCAGCGCGGCCAGGGCCGCTCCGGCGTTCCGCCGGCCGTCCCACAGGTAATCATGGCCGTCCTGGTCGCCGACCGCGGGCAGGATCAGCCGGGGCATGGCCAGGGGGTCACTCGCGTCCCACGTCAGCATGGGGTGCTGGCCGACGAATACCGAGGGCACCAGCGCGAGGCCCCGGCCGTCCAGGTGCATCTCCAAGCGGCTGTACATGAGCACCTCGAGGACTGGCGGCCGCCAGCGGATCCACCGGCCCTGCAGCGAGGCCAGCAGCCGGTCGGGTCCCTCGTAGGCCAGCGTGCGGCTGCGAGCGACCTGGTCGGCCCGCAGGCGGGCGTGGATACGGATCCAGTACGGTTCGACCAGCGTTTCGTACGCGGCCTGGGTTGCGGCCGCGAGCTCGCGCCGGGCTTTCCCGTCGGCCTCGGCGGCCGCCCAGGCGGCCGCGGGCAGCCTGTGCCACCGGTCGGTGACCTCCATCTCCGTGAGCAGGTTCTCGGTCGGTACGGCCAGGAGCGCCTGGACTCCCTGCTCGATGGTCGGCGCCTCACCGGTAAGCGTGCCTAGGTCCACTCCGGTAGTTCCGGGCGGGATCAGACAGGTCAGCGCCTTCATCTGCGCCGTTATCTTTCCGCTGACCTGGCCACGCCACTCGCTGAAGGTGCCCAGGCTCCGCCAGGGACATCTGAGCAGGGAAAGTGCCATCACGGTTTCGGCCAGCGGGCCGAGCGTGGGGCTGACCTGGATCCGCTCGAGATCCTCGGCCGTGAAATGGATCCGCCAGGACATGGCATTCAGCCTCGCTCACCGCACGTGGCCGGTCAATGCTCCAGAGGCGCCCGGTTTGCAGGTCACTGCCCGGGGAAGGCGGGAAAGACGGGGAGCCAGGACTCACGCGAACCGAAGGCAGCAGCGCCCGCGCGGTCAGCGGAACAGGCCGCTGTAGGCGTTGAGAGCGGGCTGCCCGCCGAGGTGGGCGTACAGCACCGTCGAGTCCTTGCCGATCCGGCCGGAACGGACCAAGGCGATGAGCGCGGCCATCGACTTCCCCTCGTACACCGGGTCGATGATCATGCCCTCCATGCGCCCGGCCAGCCGGATCGCGTCCAGCGTGGACCGCACCGGGATGCCGTAGTGCTCGCCCGCCCATCCCTCCAGGAGGATGATCTCATCGTCGCGCAGCTCCCGGCCGAGGCCGATCAGCTCGGCGGTGTTCCTGGCGATCTTCTCGACCTGCGCCCGGGTCTCGTCGATCCGCGCCGACGCGTCGATGCCGATCACCTGCCGCGGCCGGTCCTGACCGGCGAAGCCGGCGACCATCCCGGCCTGCGTGGAGCCGGTGACGCTGCACACGATGATCGTGTCGAAGAAGATCCCGAGCTGCTGCTCCTGCTGCTGGACCTCGTACGACCAGTTCGCGAAGCCCAGCCCGCCCAGCCGGTGGTCGGAGGCGCCGGCCGGGATCGCGTACGGCTTGCCCCCGGCGGCCCGGACGTCCTCCAGCGCCTGCTCCCAGCTGGACTTGATGCCGATGCCGAAGGCCTCATCCACCATCCGGACATCGGCGCCCATGATCCGGGAGAGCAGGATGTTTCCCACCCGGTCGTTGACCGGGTCGGGCCAGTCGACCCAGTTCTCCTGTACCAGCCTGGCCTTCAGGCCGAGCCTGGCGGCGACCGCGGCCACCTGGCGGGTGTGGTTGGACTGGACCCCGCCGATCGAGACCAGGGTGTCCGCGCCCTGCGCCAGCGCGTCCGGCACCAGGTATTCCAGCTTGCGGGTCTTGTTCCCGCCGAAAGCGAGCCCGGAGTTGCAGTCCTCCCGCTTGGCCCAGATCGTCGCGCCGGCCAGGTGCGCGGTCAGCCGCTCCAGCGGGTGCACCGGGCTCGGGCCGAACAGCAGCGGGTAGCGGGGGAAATCATCCAGCGACACCGGGCCTCCTCCTTTGAACTCGGGGCCACGAGGAGCATATGCCGCCGGCCCGGTCCGGCCCCGCGCCGGGCCGCGGCCCGGCTCAGAACAGCACGTACAGCTTGCGGATCGTCTCGTGGATCTGCCAGGTGCCCGCCCAGCCGCGGGGGAACACGGCGGTATCACCGGGTCCGATGTCGGTCGGCTCGCCGCCGTCGGGCGTCACCGTCATGCGACCGGACAGGATGTGCACGAACTCGTTGTTCTCCAGGCTCCACCGGGACGGTCCCGCGGTGCACTCCCAGACCCCGGCTTCGGCGTCGCCCTCCCCGGAGAAGAGGGTCATCCCGGAAGTGTGCATCGGTTCGCCGGTCGCCTCATCCAGCGGACCCCAGTCCTCGAGCTTCGCGTCGGCCGCGGCGGCCAGGAACGGAGTGGCGGTGATCATGATGAGGTGATCCTTTCCGGGAAGGGCAGGGCAATGGGATCTGTCGCCAGCCGACTGCGGCCGGCGTCGTCGAAACGGTCCAGGCCGAGCGCTGAAGTGTCGACCACCTCCGAGCTACCGGTCAGGGCGACGTCCGCGGCGGCCCTTGCGACGGCCGGACCCCACATCATGCCGGCCCCGCCCGCGCAGGCCACGGTCACCCGGTCCAGGCCCGGCGCGCGGCCGATGATGGGCAGGTGGTCCGGGGTGTAGTCGATGGTCGCGGCCCAGATCCTGCGCAGCCCGAGCCCGGCGGTGACCGGAACCAGCCCGGCCAGCCGCGCCCGCATCTTGGCCAGGTAATTCTCATCGACCTCGCGGTTCTCGCCCGGCGGTTCGTCCGGGTTGCTCATCCCGAACAGCAGGCCGCCCTCTTCCGGCCGCCAGTAGAGCCCCGCGGCCAGGTCGAACACCATCGGCACCCGGGCCGGATCCAGGTCCGGGTGCCGCTCGGTCACCGCAACCTGGTGCCTGGCGCCTCCCGCCGGGATGCGGATGCCCGCGAGCCTGCCGACCGCGGCCAGCTTCGGCCCGCCGGTGAGGACCACCAGGCCCGCGTCGATCCGTCCCTCGCTCGTGTCGACCAGGACCGCCCCGCCCGAGGCGCCGCTGCCGCTCGCCAGGCCACAGAACGCGACCCGCTCTTCCACCTCCACCCCGCCGCGGAGCAGGGCCACGGTGTAGGCGGCCACGTTCCGGGGCGGCTTGATGTACCCGTCCTGCTCGCAGAAGGTGCCGCCGAGCGTCTGACCTGGCGCGAGCGTCGGGTTGAG
>JASHVM010000109.1:0-4179 GCA_030044595.1 Streptosporangiaceae bacterium | reverse complement strand
CACCAGGCTCCCCCCGACGGCCCGCGCCCAGGTACCGCCCGTCCCTGTGCCGCCTGCCCCCGCGCCGGCTGTCTCCTCGCCCGGCCCGGCGCGGCGCCGTCCCCGACGACGGTGACCGGCGTCAGCCCGGCGGCCGACGCGGCCTCGGCCACCAGTCGCGCGTACTGGCCCTTTTCGCTGGTCAGGTAGTTGAGCCGGTGGTAGTCGACCAGGTCGGCCTGGCTGACCACGCCAAGCGCCCGGGCGGTGACCCCGGCCAGGTACGTGATGCAGTCGAGGTCGGACGGCTCCGCGCCCAGCAGGTTGTCCGGCAGGACCCGTTCGGGCAGGTCATAGACCCGGCGCCAGCCCGTCCTCCGGACGCAGATGACCTCGCCGGTGTCGAGCAGCCACTCGACCGCGATCTTGACGTCAGACCAGTCCCACCAGGGCCCGCCGCCCTTGGCCCCGCCGAGCTGCGTGGCGGTCAGCGGGCCCTCGGCCCGCAGCCTGGCCATGACCTTCTCGCACGTTTCCTGATGGCTCTGCTGCCACCGCATCCCCCTGGCCCGGAAGGCGCGTCGCCGGAACGCGAAGTAGGGCCACTGCTCGAGCGGCAGCAGGCAGGCCGCGTGCGCCCAGTACTCGAACGCGGCAGGCGCGCTGGCGTGCCAGTACGCCTGCTCGATCTGCTGCCGGGGGACCGGTCCCAGCCGCGCGTAGGCGACGAGCTCGTGCGACCGCGCGAGCACGCTGATCGTGTCGAGCTGGACGGCGCCGACCCGGCGCAGCATCGCCTCGACCCTGCGGACCCCGCCAGCGCGGCCCCCGCGCCAGCCCGTGGCGCCCAGCAAACCCTGCGCGCGCAAGGTGATCCTGCGGGCCTCGTCCGGGGTGATCGTCAACTCAGCCGCAGGAGCATCCACGCGCATCCCCAGAGCCTAACCCGGGGTGACGACATTTCCCGGGCTGGTCCCGGCCCCGGCAAACGGCGCCCGCGGGAAACCGCGGCCCCTTCAGTACCAGTCGTCGAAGATGTGCACGGCCGCGCCGATGATGGCGCCGAGGACCACGATCCCGACGCCGGTCCAGAACAGCCACCAGGTCGGGCCGATGGGCAGCGCGATCCCGCCGACGATGAAGCCGATGATGACGACCGCCGACGCCACCCAGGAGGCGGGCCGGCCGTGGTGCGCCTCGTGGACATACGACGGAGCGATCTGCGCGTCAAGCCCGCGCGCTCCGGTATCTCCCGCGTCCGCCATGGTGCCTGCCTGCTCGGCCACGCCGCGCTCCTCTCGTCGGTACCGCTCCTATTATTCTCACGGAAGTGCGAGACTGATCACCAGCCCGCCCTAAAGGCGCTGGCCACTCGGTTTGGTGCCTTATCTCGCCTACGATGACATGCGAGGCGGTGAACCGGAGCCGGATACGGTCACCGGCCATGACGAGGTCAGACGATCCGCGAGGAGCTCGACGAGAAGTGCCACCCATCATCGATAACGTCCTTCGCGCCGGCGAAGGCAGGATCCTGCGCAAGCTGAAGCGGATCAGCGAGCAGGTCAACTCGATCGAGGACGACTTCGTCGCGATGAGCGACGCCGAGCTGCGCGGCATGACCGAGGAATTCCGGCAGCGCTACGACGAGGGCGAGACCCTGGACGAACTGCTTCCGGAGGCGTTCGCCACCGTCCGCGAGGCCGCCAAGCGCACCCTCGGGCAGCGGCACTTCGATGTCCAGCTGATGGGCGGCGCGGCCATGCACCTGGGCAACATCGCCGAGATGAAGACCGGTGAGGGCAAGACGCTCACCGCGGTCCTCCCCGCCTACCTCAACGCCCTGGCCGGCCAGGGCGTCCACGTCGTCACCGTCAACGACTACCTGGCCCACCGGGACGCCGACTGGATGGGGCGGATACACCGGTTCCTCGGGCTCGAAGTGGGCGTGATCCTCGCGCAGATGACCCCGGCTGAACGCCGCGTCCAGTACGCGGCCGACATCACCTACGGCACCAACAACGAGTTCGGCTTCGACTACCTGCGCGACAACATGGCCCTGTCGCTCGATGAATGCGTGCAGCGCGGCCATTACTACGCGATCGTCGACGAGGTGGACTCGATCCTGATCGACGAGGCCAGGACGCCGCTGATCATCAGCGGCCCGGCGGAGCAGAGCGCCCGGTGGTACGTCGAGTTCGCCAAGATCGCACCCCGGCTGCGACGCGGCGAGGACGGCGAGGGTGACTACGAGGTCGACGAGAAGAAGAAGACCGTCGGCATCCAGGAATCCGGCGTCGAGAAGGTCGAGGACTGGCTCGGCATCGACAATCTCTACGATCCGGTCAACACCCCGCTGGTCAGCTTCCTGAACAACTCGATCAAAGCCAAGGAGCTGTACAAGAGGGACAAGGACTACGTCGTGATGAACGGCGAGGTCCTGATCGTGGACGAGTTCACCGGGCGCATCCTGCACGGCAGGCGCTACAACGAGGGCATGCACCAGGCCATCGAGGCCAAGGAGGGCGTGCCGATCAAGGACGAGAACCAGACGCTGGCCACGATCACGCTGCAGAACTACTTCCGGCTGTACGAAAAGCTGGCCGGCATGACCGGCACCGCGGTGACCGAGGCGAACGAGTTCCATCAGATCTACAAGCTCGGCGTGGTCCCGATCCCGACCAACATGCCGATGATCCGTGACGACCAGGCCGACGTCATCTACCAGACGGCCCAGGCCAAGTTCGAGGCGTGCGTCGAGGACATCTCCGAACGTCACGAGGCCGGGCAGCCGATCCTGGTCGGCACCACGAGCGTGGAGAAATCCGAGATCTTGTCCCGGCTGCTGAAGCGGCGCGGCGTCCCCCACGAGGTGCTGAACGCTAAGTACCACGAGCGCGAGGCCACGATCGTCGCCCAGGCCGGGCGGCGCGGCGCGGTCACCGTGGCGACCAACATGGCAGGCCGCGGCACCGACATCATGCTCGGCGGCAACCCGGAGTTCCTCGCCGACACCGAGCTGCGCCAGCGGGACCTGTCCCCGCTGACCCCGGAAGACTACGAGGTTGCGTTGCCTGCGGAGCTGGCGTACGACACCAGCACCGTCGGCCGCCTGCGCAAGCAGCTGGTCATGGGCGGCATGGCGGCACAGGACGCGAAAAAACTCGCGGAGACGATAGCTGACCAGGTAACAGCGGAACACGAGCAGGTCGTCGAGGCGGGCGGCCTGTACGTGCTCGGCACCGAGCGCCATGAGTCCCGCCGCATCGACAACCAGCTGCGCGGACGCTCCGGGCGGCAGGGAGACCCGGGGGAGAGCCGGTTTTACCTGTCCCTCGAAGACGACCTGATGCGCATGTTCAACTCCGAGCGGGTCGGCGCGATCATGGAGCGGCTGAGCATCCCGCCGGAGGTGCCGGTGGAGTCGAAGGTCGTCACCCGCGCCATCAGGTCCGCGCAGACCCAGGTTGAGCAGCAGAACTTCGAGATCCGCAAGGACGTGCTCAAGTACGACGACGTGATGAACCGGCAGCGCCAGGTGGTCTACGGCGAGCGTCACGAGGTGCTCGAGGGTGCTGACCTGCACGAGCAGATCCTCAACATGATCGACGAGGTCATCGCCGACTACGTCACAGGCGAGACCGGCGACGGCTATCCGGAGGAGTGGGACCTGGACAGGCTGTGGAGCGCGTTCCGGCAGCTGTACCCGATCAGGGTCTCCGTAGATGACGTCATCGCCGAAGCGGGCGGCGAGCGGGCCGGGCTGTCCGGCGAGTTTGTCACCGATGTGGTGATCGCCGACGCGCAGGCCGCCTACGAGCGGCGCGAGGAGGAGTTCGGTTCGGAGATCATGCGCGAACTCGAGCGCCGGGTCGTGCTGTCGGTTCTCGACCGGAAGTGGCGCGAGCACCTGTACGAGATGGACTACCTGCGCGAGGGTATCGGCCTGCGCGGCTACGGCCAGCGCGACCCGCTCGTCGAGTACCAGCGCGAGGGCTATGACATGTTCAACACCATGATGGAGGGGATCAAGGAAGAGTCCGTCGGCAACCTGTTCAACCTGCAGATTCAGATCCAGGACAACCCGATCGCCGAAGAGGCGCCTCCCAACGGCGGCGCCAGCCTCGGCGTTCCCGGTGCCACCGCAGCGGTCGACGCGCCCGCGGCGAACGGGCCGGATGGCCGGCCTGCCGTGCCCGCCCG
>JASHVM010000108.1:0-4225 GCA_030044595.1 Streptosporangiaceae bacterium | reverse complement strand
ACCGGCTGCTGCGGCACGCCCAAGAACGCGCAGATCTCGGCGGTCAGCGCGGGGTGAGCGCTGCCGCCGAACACCGCGATCTCACGCAACTGCGGATCCCTCGCGGACCGGCCGGCCCGGCTCGGCGGCGGGGCGGCCCGGCTCGGCGGCGGGGCGGCCGGGATTGTAGGGCGGCAGGCCCAGGCGCTCCCTGATCGCCTGCTGGACGACCTCGGCCCCGGGCCGCGCGTCGACGCTGATGACGTACTCCTTGCGCCGGAACAGGTCCAGCACCGGGTTCGTCTTCTCGTGATAATCCCGCAGCCTGACCGCCAGCGCCTCCTCGGTGTCGTCCTCCCTGGTGACCAGCTCTCCGCCGCACGCGTCGCACCGCCCGGGGACCGCGGGGCTGCTGTCGATCAGGTTGTAGTTGATCCCGCAGCCCGCGCACATCCTGCGGTTGAGGACCCGCCGGCGGACCTCGCTGTCGGGCAGGTCGAGCTCGATGACGCCGTCGATGTCGTAGCTCTCCAGGAAGAACTCGGCCTGCCGCCGGTTCCGCGGGAACCCGTCGATGATGAAGCCGTAGTTCCAGTCGTGCCCGGTCAGCCGCTCGCGGACCACCGACTCCACCAGGTCATCCCCCACCAGCTCCCCGGCCGCCATCACCCGCCGGACCTGCGCGCCTATCTTGGTGTGGTTCTGCACGTTCCAGCGGAAGATGTCACCCACGCTGATGTGCACCAGATCCAGCTCGGTCGCCAGCATGTGGCTCTGCGTGCCCTTGCCGCTGCCCTGCACTCCCATAATCACGTATTTGCGCATGTCATCAGCCTGGCATACCGCGCGGCTTCGTGCCCGGTCAGGGCTGCCCGTGCTCGGCGTGGCGAAAGCGGGAGCCGGGCGCGGGGAGCCCGAGCTTGCGTTCGCAGGCCCGCCGCATCCCGCTGCTGACCAGCGGGCGCAGCTGCGGCCAGTCGTCGCGCAACCGCCACGGGTTGAGGAAGCGGGTCACCTCGTTCCGCCGTCCCTGGCTGAGCACGATGCTGTACATGAGCAGCCTGCGCCGCTCGTTGCCGATGTCAAACTCCCGCGCCCCGTGCCAGCTCAGGTGGACCGGCAGCACGACGGTGCCCTGCCATGGGCCGTGCAGGTCGTCGAGCCGGCCGGGCAGCCGCCCCGCTTCACGCGAGAAGCCGGCGAACAGACCCATGAGAGAATTATGGAGGCAGCCTGGCCACAGGGAACCGTTCACCCGAACGCGAAGATTCCTCAGCGCGGGGGCCGGCAGCCTCCCTGGTACTTCCGCGGCAGCGCTAGTCTCATGGCATGGAGAACACTGGCCCCGCGGACGGCGCGATGCCCGCGGAGCGACCTGAGCGCCCCGAGCCCTCAGGCCCGGTGTGGGGCTTCCTTTTCAAGCCCCGCTGGCTGGGGTGGCATCTGCTCATGGTGGTCTCCTTCTTTGGCATGCTCTGGCTCGGTGACTGGCAGTTCCACCGCGCGCTCTCTGGTAACGGCCTGAGCTGGGCATACACGTTTGAGTGGCCGCTGTTCGCCTGTTTCGCCGTGGTCTTCTGGGCCAGGACGATCAGGGACGAGTTCCGGGAAAAGCGCGGCGCACAGCCCGAACCCGACGGCAGCCGGGAGGATCTCCCCCTCGGCGTCGGGTCCGTGCAGGCGAGCACCGCCGCACCCGCGGACGAGGAAGACACGGAGCTCAGCGCCTACAACGCATACCTGGCGCGGCTCAACTCGGAGGCCAAGCGCCACGGCGGGTGGCACGGGCTGCGATAAGTAGTTACAGCGACGATCGGGAGATGAGACCGTGAAGGCAGCGGTGCTCCGGTACCGGGTAATGGCCTACATAACCGGCGTGGTGCTGATTATCTTGTGCTTCGTCGGCATCCCGCTGCAGATAGCGGGCAAGCCGGCCGTGGCCAACTACGTCGGCGTCACGCACGGCATCCTCTACATCATCTACCTGGTGAATGCGTGGATCCTGTCCAGGATGCTCAAGCTGGCGACCAAGCCGACCGTGATCATGCTGCTGGCCGGCACGGTCCCGGTCATGACGTTCATCGTCGAGCGGTGGGTCACCCGGCGGTTCATCAACCCCGCGCTGGCCGCCCAGGCCCAGGCCGCCGAGCCCGTGAGCCGTGAACGAGCCTCGTGACCCAGGCCCGGCGAGCGAGCGCTGCGCCCGGCAGCGAGCATTACTTCTCGGCGCAGCCGCGGGCTCCGCACCGCCCCGGCCGGGTGCGGGTGGTGCTGCCCGATGTCTACCTGGAGCTGGCCACGGACGCCGGGGTCTTCTCCCCCGGGCGGCTCGACCCGGGCACCCGCCTGCTGCTCGAGGCCTCCCCCGCCCCGCCGGCCTCGGGCGACCTGCTCGATCTCGGCTGCGGCTACGGCCCGATCGCCTGCGTGCTGGCGGCGCGCTCGCCCGGAGCCGTCGTGTGGGCGGTCGACGTCAACGAGCGGGCCCTCTCGCTGTGCGCGCAGAACGCGGCGGCGGCCGGCCTGACCAACGTGCGCAGCGTGACCCCCGACGACCCGTCGGTTCCCGCCCGGCTGGCCGGGATATGGTCCAACCCGCCGGTCCGCATCGGCAAGACGGCCCTGCACGAGCTGCTCAGCGGATGGCTCGACCGGCTCAGCCGCGACGAGCCCGGCGGTCAGGCGTACCTGGTGGCCGCGCGCAACCTGGGCGCCGACTCGCTGTACCGCTGGCTGGCCGGGCAGGGCTGGCCCGTGACGCGTCTGGCCGCACGAAGCGGCTACCGCCTGTTCCAGGTCCATTCTTTGCCCGAACGGCCCGTGGTGACTCCCCCGTGACGGTGCGTCCTCAGGGTGGACGACCCCGCTGGGACACCCCCCGCCCGCCGGGGGCTGCCCGCCCCCCGTCCCCCCCGGCCCCCAGGCAGCTGCGCCCCACCGAGGTCAAGCGGCTGAACCGCGAGTGGCGCCGCGCCTGTCAGGCCCGGCTGGCGCTGCTGCTGGACTCGGTCAGCCAGCCGTTCAACGTCGGCTCCATCGTCCGCTCCGCCGCCGCGTTCGGGGCCGAGCACCTGTGGCTGTGCGGCGGCACCGCGCCGCTGTCGCACCCGGGGGTCGGCAAGACGGCGCTCGGCACCCAGCGCCTGGTCCAGGCGTCCTCCGAGCCGAACCCGGTGACCGCGGCCAAGGCGGCGGCGGCCATGGGCCTGCGGGTGGTCGTCGTCGAGTTGGCGTCAGGCGCCGTCCCGCTGCACGAGGCGCCGCTGGACGGCGACGTCTGCCTCGCCGTCGGCAACGAGGATCACGGCTGCTCGCCGGCGCTGCTCGCCATCGCCGACGCGGTCGCGTATATCCCGCTGCCCGGCCGGGTCGGGTCGCTCAACGTCGCGGTGGCCGCGGCCGTCGCGCTGGCGGAGGCGCGCCGCCGGGCCTGGACCGAACCGGGCAGCACCGGTCCCTGACCGGATAATCCGCCGGACACCTGCAGTTCATCGGGTCAGCGCCTGCGGCGGGCATACTAGCGATCGTGCGAGTGCCGTTCCTCGATTACCCGCGCCCGATCGCCTTCGCGCACCGCGGCGGCGGGGCTCACGCGCCGGAGAACTCATGGACCGCGTTCGAGCACGCGGTCAAGCTGGGGTACGCGTACCTCGAGACCGACGCCCGGGCGACCTCGGACGGGATGCTGGTGGCGTTCCACGACCGGACACTGGACCGGGTAACCGACGCGTCCGGCCCGGTCAGCGCGCTGTCGTACCGCGACGTCGCCGCCCTGCGCGTCGCGGGCTCGGAGCCGATACCGCTCATCGAGGACCTGCTCGGCACCTGGCCGGACGCGCGGTTCAACATTGACCTGAAGGACGAGCCGGGGATCCCCCTGCTGCCTGGCGTGCTGCGCCGCACCGGCGCGTGGGACCGGGTCTGCGTGACCTCGTTTTCCGGCCGCAGGCTCCGCGCCGCACGCAAGCTGCTCGACCGGCCGGTATGCATGACCACCTCGCCGTCCGTGATCGCCGCCGTCCGGTACGTGACAGGCACCGCGTCGGGCCGGTCGCAGGCCCGGATGGCCCGCCGCCTGTCACGGCTGAACGTGCACTGCGCCCAGGTCCCGGGCCGGGTCGCCACCGCGGCGTTCGTGCGCCGGGCGCACGCCCTCGGCCTGGACGTTCACGTCTGGACCATCAACGACCGGGCTGAGATGAACCGCTTCCTTGATCTCGGCGCCGACGGCATCATGACCGACGAC
>JASHVM010000107.1:0-13160 GCA_030044595.1 Streptosporangiaceae bacterium | reverse complement strand
CGCGCGAGGCCGGCCGTCGCGGCGAGGCGGGCCGTCCGCGCGAGGCCGGCCGTCCGCCTGGGCCGGGACGGCCCGCCCGGGCTTTTCTTCCCCGTTGACCTGGGGTTCTTGCCAGACGCGGATCCGGTTCTGCACGTCGAACGGGATGATGGTGGCCGCGGCGTTCGGTACCCGGCTCACCGCGCCGGCCATCTTGTCCGCCGTCCGGTCGTGCAGCAGCCTGCCGGCCAGGGCCGAGTAGCTGCGCCTGGGCAGGATCGCGGTCACCTGCGTACCGGGCGTCTCAGCTTCCTGGCTGACCAGGTCGGCGGCGGCGCGGGCCACCCTGCGATCGGGACAGTCGACGAAGTCGAGCGGCACGTTGCGCACGGGCCGCCACGCGGCGCGCAGCCGCTCGGCCCGCTCGGTATCGATCACGAAGTGCACCGCGCGCAGCGTCGTGGGCCGCAGGCTTCTCGCGTACCGCAGCGCCGCGATCGTGGACAGGTCGAAGTCGTCCACGAAGACGATGACCACCCGCCGGGAGTAGTTCGGCGGGTTCGGCGCCAGGCCGGCCGCGCGGCGGTCCTCGATGCGCTGCAGTACCCCGGCCTCGGCGCGGTACTCACGGTTGAGCCGGATCAGCGCGAATACCAGCACCGGGAAGATCAGCAGGATCAGCCAGGCGCCCTCCTTGAACTTCACCACCGCGAAGACCAGCACGACGATCGAGGTCGTCACCCCGGCGGAGAAGTTGATGACCAGCTTGTGCCGCCAGCCCGGCTCCTTCTGCCTGACGTGGTACCTGGCCATGCCGAACCCGGCCATCGAGAAGGCGGTGAACACGCCGATCGCGTAGAACGGCACGAGGGCGTTCACGTTGGAGCCGACGACCCCGATCAGCGTCACGGACAGCACGGTCAGCACGATGATGCCGTTGGAGAAGACCAGCCGCTGGCCGCGCTTCATCATCCACCGCGGCAGGAAGGAGTCTTCGGCGACGAAGCTGGTCAGGAACGGGAAGCCGTTGAAACTCGTGTTGCCGCCGGTGTAGAGGATCAGCGCGGTCGCCGCCTGCACCACGAAGAACATGAAGTGCGCGCTGGACCCGAACACCATGTCGGCTTCCTGCGAGATCACGGTCGGGAAGCCGGCCAGGTACGGGGCGGCGTGGGTCAGGTGCGCCAGCCAGGAGATGCCGGCCACCAGCGTGCCGAGGATCAGCCCCTCCATGACCAGGACCCGGCGGGCGTTGCGGCCCTCGGGGGGCCTGAACGCGCTGACCGCGTTGGACACCGCCTCGATGCCGGTCAGCGACGAACCGCCGTTGGCGAACGCCTTCAGCAGGGTGAAGATCAGGAACAACGTGGTATAGCCGGCGGCGCCGGAGCCGATTCCGTAAAGCCCGTGCAGGTCGTGCACGTTCTGCTGCGGCAGAGTGCCGGCCGCCTGGCGGATCAGCCCGACCACGATCATCAAGATGACCGACGAGGCGAACAGGTAGGTAGGCAGCGCGAATATCTTGCCTGCCTCCCGGATGCCGCGCAGGTTGCCGTAGCACATCACCAGGATGACGCCGATGGATATCCATCTCGTATAAGGACCGATAACGGGAAACGTGGAGGCCACCGCCGCGGTGCCGGCCGCGATCTGCACCGCCACCGTGACCACGTAGTCGATCAGCAGCGCCACGGCGGCCACCTGCGCGATCCGCGGCCCGAAGTTCTCCCTGGCCACCACGTAGGACCCGCCGGCCCGGGTGTAGACCGTGACCACCTCGCGGTAGGAGAGCACGACCAGCAGCATGACGAACAAGATCACCCCGGTCATCGGGATGATGAGGCTGAAGGCGGCCAAGCCGAAGATCGGCATCAGCACGATCAGGATTTCTTCGGTGCCGTAGGCCGAGGACGAGATGCCGTCCGGGGACAGCACGCCCAGCGCGAGGGTTTTCGACAGCCGCTGCTCGCGGAGCTGGTCGTTGACCATCGGGGGCCCGAGCAGGCGGCGTTTCGTGTTGTACCAGAAACTCTCCGGCAGGTCGTTCGCCTGGCCGCCCTCAAGCAAGCCAGCCGCCTTGCGTACGGCCACCAGATACCCGCCTTCGTTCCCGGAACCTGCCCAGCAAACACAGCCTCACGGCGCGGCGCCCTGGCGGACTCCGGCGAACGCCTCTTGGTGGCGGGACCATCGGCCCGTCATCAAGCGACGTCCGCCGCGGCTCGCGGGAGGCCTTCGGCCATGGCCGCGTTAGCGGCTCCCAGGTTCGATTGCTTTCGTCATCCAGTCGATCAGGCTACGGGGCCGCCGGGGTCCGCAGCGTAAGCGTTCCGTCAAGCCTTTTGAGCTGGTCGTTAAGGATTCATAAAGATCGTTCAAACCACGCCGGAGGCCGCTATCGAATGAAGGTGAGATGACTGCCCGTTACAGACCGCCCCGGCTGGAAGCGCCTTTTGCCCTGCCGGCTGGCTTCGCCGCGTTCCTGGTGGTCGGCACGGTAGCCGCCGCGCTGCACGGGCGCATGACCGCCGTCGGGGTGCTGATCGCGTGCGCCGCGGTGGCCGGGGTGATGTCCTTCGCCGCCGAGCCCATCGCGGCGATCCCGCTGGCCGGCATCGGCTGGCTCACCGCCGTCGGTTTTTCGCGTCCGCCGTACGGGCAACTGCGGCCGACCGGGACGGCTGCCGTTGACGCCGCGATCGTCGTCGCCGCGAGCGCGCTGGCGGGCTGTTGCCTGGGTCTGCTATTCCGGTGGTACGTAAAACGGCTCACACTGGTAAGCATGGGTACGTTCACCGGCCAGCGCGCCGGCCGCTCCGCGTCCCGGGGCGTCCGGAGCGGCCGGGCGATACCGGATGCGCAACCAGGTGGCGAGACAGCGGACCTAGGGGGCGCGATCGACGTCCGGCGGCGCCTCGCCGGGGTGCTACTGGCCGCGGCCGCCCTTCCGCTGCTCACGATGGCGCTCGCGGCCGGGCGACAGCATCTGAACCTGGCCGACGACCTGCTCGTCTACCTGGTGGCCGTGGTGATCATCACGGTGGTCGGCGGCTTCTGGCCAGCCGTGCTCGCGGCCATCGCGGCCAGCCTCCTGCTCAACTGGTACTTCACCGAGCCGCTGCACACATTCACCATCGGGCAGCCGAGGGAATTGCTGGCCCTGCTGCTCTTCGTGACCGTCGCGGTAGCCGTCAGCAGCGTGGTTCACCTCGCCGCCCGGCGGGCAGTGCAGGCCGCGCGGAGCAGGGAGGAAGCGGCGGCGCTGCTCGAGCTCGCGCAGACCGTGCTGGGCGGCGCCGATTCCCCCGCGGCCATCCTCGACCACCTCACGCGGACCCACGGAGGCCAGGCCGAGCTGCAGGAAAGAAGCGCCGGCCGATGGGTACGGGTAGCGTCGAGCGCCGTCGATGGCAGCTTGCCGGCGGCCTCGCGCATCGACATTCGCAGCGACCTGACCCTCCTGGTCACGGGGCAGGCGGCCACGGCCACGCCGGCTCTGCTGGCCGGCTATGCCGCCCAGGCCGCGGCGGCACTCGACCGCGAACGGCTGCGCACCCAGGCCGCGCAGGCCGAGGCGCTTGCCGAAGGCAATCGGATGCGAACCGCGTTGCTCGCCGCCGTCAGCCATGACCTGCGTACCCCGCTGGCGTCGATCAAGGCGAGCGTGAGCAGCCTGCGGCAGACGGACGTGCAGTGGTCCGCCGCCGACGAGGCCGACCTGCTGGCCACGATCGAGGAGAACGCGGACCGGCTGGATGCCCTCATCGGCAACCTGCTCGACATGAGCCGCCTGCACACCGGATCGTTGCAGCCGTTCCTGCGCCCTACGGCGATCGACGAGGTAGCGCCGGTCGCCCTGCTCGGGCTGGACGATGCGCCCCGCGTGGAGATGGCCGTGCCGGACGGCTTCCCGCTGGTGCTCGCCGATCCGGGGCTGCTCGAGCGGGTGCTGGCCAACCTGTTCTCGAACGCGCTGCGGCACTCGCCGCCAGCGCGGCCGCCGGAACTGCGCGCGCAGCTGCTCGACGACGTGGTGGAACTCGAGGTCGTCGACCACGGCCAAGGAGTCCCTGACGAGCAGAAGGAGCGCATCTTCGAGCCGTTCACCCGCGTCGGCGATCGCTACCCGGGCGTCGGCCTCGGTCTCGCCGTGGCCAAGGGCTTCGCGGAAGCCATGGGCGGGAGCATCACCGCGGAGGATACCCCGGGCGGCGGGCTCACGGTCAGGGTCACGCTCCCGGTGGCGAGCGGGGACAAGTCCGCGCTTGGAACGGGGTCATGACCCGGGTTCTCGTCGTCGACGACGAGCCTTCGATCCTGCGCGCGCTCCGGATCAACCTCACCGCCCGCGAGTATGACGTCAGCACCGCCATCGACGGCACCACGGGGCTCGCCGCCGTCGCCCGCGACCGTCCCGACGTGCTCATCCTGGACCTCGGGCTGCCGGACATGGACGGCACGGAGGTGATCCACGGCGTCCGCGGCTGGACGTCGATCCCCATCATCGTCCTGTCGGCGTGGGGGCAGGAAGGCCAGAAGGTGGCCGCGCTCGACGCCGGTGCCGACGACTACGTCACCAAGCCGTTCGGCATGGACGAACTGCTGGCGCGGTTGCGGGCCGCCGTCCGCCGCGCGTCACCCGCCCCTGACGAGCCCGTCGTGACGACTCCGGACTTCACCGTCGACCTGGCCGCGAAGCAGGTCATGCGAACCGGCGGCGACGACGTCCGCCTGACGCCCACCGAGTGGCAGCTGCTGGAGATCCTGGTGCGGAACAGCGGGCGCCTGGTGACGCAGCGGCAGCTACTGCGCGAAGTATGGGGGCCGGCGTACGAGACGGAGAGTAATTATCTCCGGGTCTACCTGGCTCAGCTCCGGCGCAAGCTCGAACCCGAGCCGTCACGGCCGAAGTACCTGCTGACCGAGTCCGGCATGGGCTACCGGTTCAGGCCGTGACCGCGTCCTGGAGATCAGATTCGACCGGCGCGCCAACTGGTGATGCCGTCTGCCGGATCGGATCAAACGGAGGGGAAGAGCAGTTCGTAGGCGGGATTGATCATGAACGGGTGCCCGTCGGCGCGGATGCCGACGGACCCGCGGAAGCGGACCCGGGCGCCGCATACGATGCCCGGGATGTGCGAACGGCCGTAGAACATGGCCGTGAGCTCACCGCTGCCATCGGATATCTCGCACGCCAGCACCGAATTCCGCTCGACCGGCCTGATCTCCACGACCCTGATGCGGCCTTCGATCGTCGCCCGGCCTGGTTTGGTCAGCGAGCCGATGGGCCTGACCCCGGCCACCGAGGGTGATCCACCGTCGTCCCGCGAGCGCTGACCGTTGCTGCTGCCCTGTTCCCGTCCCCGCAGCAGGCCGTCCGCCGGCGCCTTGGCTCGCGGTTCCGCGGCCGAGCCGGGCTTAGCCGCCGCGTCCGCCTCACCGGAGCTGACGTCCCGGGCGGCGGCATCCTGGGCGGCGGCATCCTGGGCGGCGGCCGCGATCTTCGCGGCCTGGCGTTCCTGGAGCACCCGGACCCGGCTCTCGACGTCGTAGGGAACGATCGTGGCCGCCGAGCGCGGGATGCGGCTCACCACCGCGGCGATCTTGTCCGCGGTCCGGTCGTGCAGCAGCCTGCCGAGCAGCGCGGAGTAACTGCGCCGGGGCAGCACCACCGTCACGTGGGTATCGGGCTCGGCGGCCTCGCGCTCGACCAGTTCGGCCGCCGCGCGGGTCAGCCTGCGGTCCGAGACGTCGATGAAATCGAGGGGGACACCGCGGTCGGCCCGGGTCCACTTCGCCCGGAGCTTTTCGGCGCGCACGTTGTCGATGACAAAGTGCACCGCGCGGATCGTGGTCGGCCGCAGGCTCCTCGCGTAGCGCAGCGCGGACAGGGTGGCCAGGTCGAAGCTGTCCACGAAGACGAAGACGGTGCGCCGGCCGTAGTGCGGGGGCGGCGGCGGCTGGTTCTCGCTGAGGGCCTCCAGCACGTCGGACTCGGCGGTGTACTCGCGGTTGAGCCGGATGAGCGCCGGGACCAGGACGGCGAACAAGACGACGACGACCCAGGCGCCCTCGGTGAACTTGACCACCGCGAAGATGGCCACCACGATCGCGGTCAGCGTGCCGGCGGAAAAGTTGATGACCAGCTTGTGCCGCCAGCCCGGTTCCTTGTGGGTGACGTGGTACTTGGCCATGCCGAACCCGGCCATTGAAAAGGCGGTGAACACGCCGATGGCGTACAGCGGGACCAGGCTGTTGACGTCCGCGTCCTTGATGATCAGCAGCGCGATCGACACGATGGTCAGCACGATGATCGCGTTGGAGAACACCAGCCGGTGGCCGCGCTTGAGCAGCCACCGGGGCAGGAACGAGTCACCGGCGACGTAGCTGGTCAGGAACGGGAAGCCGTTGAAGCTGGTGTTGCCGCCGGTGTACAGGATCAGCATGGTAGCCGCCTGCACCACGAAAAACATGAAGTGCCCGGCGGACCCGAACACTATGTCCGCCTCCTGCGCCAGCACGGTCGGATAGCCGGCCGTCCGCGGGGTCGCGTGGGTGGCGTAGGCCAGCCAGGAGATGCCGGCCACCAGCGTGCCGAGAATGATGCCCTCGGTGACGAGCACCCGCCGCGCGTTGACCCCCTCAGGGGGCCGGAACGCGCCCACGGAATCGGAAACCGCCTCGATGCCGGTCAGCGACGCGCCGCCGTTGGCGAACGCGCGCAGCAGGGTGAAGATCATCGCAAAGCTGAGCAAGCCGGCGGTGCCTGAGCCGACCGGGTAGGCCCCCGGCAGCGTGTGCGGGTCGTACCGCTGGAGGTCGCCCAGCGCCGCCCGGATCAGCCCGACGACGATCATCAAGATGACCGAGCCGGCGAACAGGTAGGTCGGCACGGCGAAGGACCGGCCCGCCTCCCGGATCCCCCGCAGGTTCCCGAAACACATGAGCAGGACCACGCCGACGGTGACCTCGAGCTTGTAGGGCCCGACCGCCGGGAAGGCGGAGGCGACGGCGGCGGTGCCCGCCGCGGTCTGCACCGCCACGGTCACCACGTAGTCGATGAGCAAGGCCACGGCGGCCACCTGCGCGATCCGCGGGCCGAAGTTCTCCCTCGCGACCACGTAAGAGCCGCCCGGCCTGATGTAGACCATGACGATCTCGCGGTACGAGAGGACCACCAGGGTCATGACCAGAAGGATGATCAGCGTCATGGGCAGGAGCAGGGTGAACGCGGCCAGGCCGACCGCCGGCACCAGCACGATGAGGATCTCCTCGGTGCCGTAGGCGGAGGAGGAGATCCCGTCGGGGGACAGCACGCCGAGCGCGAGCGGATTGGACAGCCGCTGCTCTTCCAGGTCCTGGTTGACCAACGGCGGTCCGAGCAGCCGGCGTTTGGCCGAGTACCAGAAGGTGTCGGGTAGTCCGCTGGTTCTCTCGAGCAGGCCTGCATCCTTGCGGGTGGCCACTATTATCTGCGCCTTTCGTCTGGTAAATCGCTTTTGGGCGCCAGAGACTTCATACCATTAGACCCCGCACGGCATAACCATCGCACCGCGCGCTGGGAGTCATCGCGGCCGACGGGGGAAGGACTACCGCGTTCACCGCAAGTTCACCCGCGTATGCCATGGTTGCGGCGGACGACATGGCGCTGATGCCAGGCCTGCAGGGAGACCTTACCGTCCGACAAGAAGAGGCTTCCGATGACGACAACACCGACCGCCGGGCCGAGCGCGCCGGCTAGCAATAGGGCCACTTTGCGATTGTCGCAGCTGCTCAAGCGGCCGATAGCCGACCGCAGCGGCGAGTCACTAGGCCGCGTGTCGGACGTGATCGTCCGGCTCCGCGGCTCCGATTATCCGCTGGTCACCGGCATAGTCGCGGCCGTCGGCGGGCGCGAGGTGTTCGTGCCCATCGAGCAGGTGAGCAGCTTCGACGCTGACCCGCTGAAGCTGACCAGCGCCAAGCTCGACCTGCGGCAGTTCGAGCGCCGGGACGGGGAGGTGCTGCTGCGCGCGGACGTGCTGGGACACCGCCTCATCGACGTGCAGAACGCCCGCCTTGTCCGGGCGGCCGACCTGGAGCTGACCAGGGACGAGGAGGGGGCCGGGGAGCCAGGCCCGGAGTGGGTGGTCTCGGGCGTGGATACCCGGCGCCGCCCGCGCCGGCTGTTCGGGCTGCTCGCCGCCGAGAGCGCCGACGGGAACCAGGTCTTCCGCGACTGGCACGACTTCGAGTCGCTCATCGGGCACCAGAGCAGCGCGCTGCTGCGCGGGCCGTTCGCCCGCATCCGCAGGCTGAAGCCGGCCCAGATCGCCGACCTGCTCGAGGACGCCTCCAAGGAAGAAGAGACCGAGATCCTCGGCCAGGTGCACGACGACCCCGAGCTTGAGGCCGACGTCTTCGAGGAACTCGATGAGGACCTGGCCACCCGCCTGCTGGGAGCGCGTACCGACGAGGAGATCGCCGCGGTGCTGGCCCGGATGCGCGCCGATGACGCCGCCGACGCGATCGCCGAGCTGCCTCAGCGGCGCAGGCAGCCGGTGCTCGACCTGCTGCCGCCCGCCCAGCGGACCAAGGTGCTGACCCTGATGGGCTTCAACGCCACCAGCGCCGGCGGGCTGATGGGCGTGGACTTCATCGCCATGCCCAGCATGACGGCGGTCCGCGACGCCCTGGACCGGGTCGGCCAGTCCGCGGGCCTGCAGCCGGAGGCGCTGACCAGCGTCCACGCCGTCGACGATGGCGGCGGCCTGCGCGGGGTGGCAACCCTGGTCACCCTGCTGCAGTCCGATCCCGGCGCGACCCTGATCGACGTGTCGGACACCGATCCGGTCCGGGTGGGGACCGACACCGACGTCATGGACGTGGCCGTGCTGATGACCGACTACAACCTGGTTACCATCCCGGTCGTTGACGACGAACGGCGCCTGCTCGGCGTGATCACCGTCGACGACGTGCTCGAGGTCACGCTGCCCGATGACTGGCGCAGGCGCGAAGCTGCCGAGCCGCCGGATGCCCGGCACGGAGACAGCCCGTGACCACGCGCGACGGGCGCGCGCGGTCCGGCGAGCCCTCGCGGCCGGCGGCGGCCCCGGGAGCCCAGAGCTCACCGGAACCGCTGGCCGCAGCCCAGAAAGCTGCGGAATCGACCGGCCCGCCGCAGGCTCCCGCGGCGAACCAGGCGAGCACGCAGGCTGAGGCCCCCGCGCCGACCCGGGCGCCGGCCGCTGACGGTCCGGCGAAGGCGCAACTCGCTCGCCCCGCCGCGGTCCTCGACGATGCCCACCTGGGCGACATCGAGGGCGCGTTCGGCCACATCAAGCTCGGCGACGATGAGTTCGTCGGGCTCAAGCGCAAGCTGATCACGTTCCTCGCGATCGTCGGACCCGGGCTGATCGTGATGGTCGGCGACAACGACGCCGGCGGGGTGTCCACGTACGCGCAGGCAGGGCAGAACTACGGCTACAGCCTGCTGTGGACGCTGCTGCTGCTGATCCCGGTGCTGGTCGTCAACCAGGAGATGGTGGTCAGGCTCGGCGCGGTCACCGGGGTCGGGCACGCCCGGCTGATCAACGAGCGGTTCGGCCGGTTCTGGGGCTGGTTCAGCGTCGGCGACCTGTTCATCCTCAACTTCCTGACCATCGTCACCGAGTTCATCGGCGTGTCGCTCGCGCTGCAGTATTTCCACGTCAGCCCGTACATCTCGGTGCCGATCGCCGGGCTCGTCCTGATCGGGATCACCATGAGCGGCAGTTTCGCCCGGTGGGAACGCTCGATGTTCGCGTTCATCGCGGTCAGCCTGATCCTGGTCCCGCTGTTCTTCCTCTCCGACCCGCACTGGGGCCAGATCGGCTACCACCTGTTCGTCCCCGGCGTCCAGGGTGGGGCGAACTCGACCGCGGTGCTGCTCATCATCGCGATCGTCGGCACCACCGTCGCCCCCTGGCAGCTGTTCTTCCAGCAGTCCAACGTCATCGACAAGCGGATCACCCCGCGGTTCATCCCCTACGAGCGCGCCGACACCACGCTAGGCGCGTTCGTCGTGGTGATCTCGGGCGCGATGATCCTGTCCATAGCCGTCTTCGCGGTCGTGGGCACCCACCTGGCCGGGCACTTCACCGACGCGCTCGGGGTAGCGCACGCCCTCGAGACGCACGGCGGGTTCTACGGTGCGGCGTTCGCGATCGTGCTGCTGGACGCGTCGATCATCGGCGCGTCCGCGGTCACCCTGTCCACCAGCTACGCGTTCGGCGACGTATTCGGGATCAAGCACTCGCTGCACCGCAAGTTCAAGGAGGCCAAGCCCTTCTACGCCAGCTACAGCGCCATGATCGCGGTCTCGGCCGGCATCGTGCTCATCCCCGGCGTCCCGCTCGGCCTGCTCACTACCGCGGTGCAGGCGCTGGCCGGGATCCTGCTGCCCAGCGCGAGCGTGTTCTTGCTGCTGCTGTGCAACGACCGCGAGGTGCTCGGCCCGTGGATGAACCCGCGCTGGCTGAACTTCGTGTCCAGCTTCATCATCGGCGTGCTGCTGGTGCTGTCCGGCACGCTCGTCATCACCACGCTGTTCTCCAACCTCGACGCGATCAAGGTCGCGATGTGGCTGGCTATCGGGCTAGCCGCCGCCGCCGTCTTGATGGGAGCCTGGTTCTGGCTGACCAGGAACCGCCGCCCGGCGGCCGGGCCGCACCCGCGCACCACCATGTCCAGGGCGGAACGCATGAGCTGGCGGATGCCGCCGCTCGCGCTGCTCAAGCCGGTGCAGTGGTCGCCGGCCACCAAGATGGCCGTGCTGACCCTGCGCGGGTACCTCGTGATCTCGGTGCTGCTGCTGATCGTCAAGGCCGTCCAGATCGGCTGAGGCCCCACTTGCGGACGAGGGGGCCGTCCTCTGGTGCGAGACTGGGGGCATGACTGACGCCTCGCCACGCTTCCGTTCGGTGCTCGACGGCTTTCCCGCCTACCGGCCGGGCCGGACCCCGGCCAGCGCCACCGGGCGGTCGCACAAGCTCTCCTCGAACGAGTCTCCTTTCGCGCCGCTGCCCTCGGTGGTCGACGTCATCGCCGGGGAGGCGCTGTCGGTCAACAGGTATCCGGACAACGGCGCGGAGGCCCTGACCCAGGCGATCGCGGAACGGTTCGGCGTGCCCGCGCGGCACGTCGCGGTCGGGTGCGGCTCGGTCGGCGTCACGCAGCAGCTTCTCGAGGCGGTCGGTGAGCCGGGCGCCGAGGTGTTGTACGCGTGGCGGTCCTTCGAGGCGTACCCGACGCTGGCCGACCTGGCCGCGGCGGAGTCGGTCCGGGTCCCGCTGCGCGCGGAGGCCCACGACCTGCCCGCGATGGCGGACGCCATCACCGCGCGCACCAGGCTGGTCTTCGTTTGCAACCCCAACAATCCCACGGGCACCGTGGTTCACGCCGCCGAGCTGGCGGCCTTCCTCGACCTGGTGCCGCCCGATTGCCTGGTCGTCCTCGACGAGGCGTATCACGAGTACATCCGCGACGAGGCGGTGCCGGACGGCGTGGCCCTGTACCGGGACCGGCCGAACGTCGCGGTCCTGCGCACCTTCTCCAAGGCCTACGGCCTGGCCGGGCTGCGCACCGGGTTCATGATCGCGCACGAGCCCGTCGCGGCGGCGGCCAGGATGACGATGCTGCCGTTCTCGGTGAACCGCATCGCGCAGGCCGCGGCGATCGCGTCCCTGGCGGCGGAGGACGAGTTGCTCGAGCGCGTGGAGCTCACCGTCAAGGAGCGGACCAGGGTCCGCGAGGCGCTGATCGCCGACGGCTGGGTCGTGCCGCCGACCGAGGCCAACTTCGTCTGGCTCAGGCTGGGCGAGCATACCGCGGCGTTCGCCGCCGCCTGTGAGGCCGAGGGAATCGCGGTCCGGCCGTTCGCCGCCGAAGGCGCCCGGGTCAGCATCGGCGACGCCGAGGCCAATGACGCTTTCCTCGCCACGGCCCGCGCCTTCCCCCGCCGCAACGCCTAGCCGCCGCCGGCCGCGGGCGGCTACGCGTCGACGGGCTGCACCGTGATGTCCGCGCCGAGGGCGTTGAAGCGCTGGGCGATGGCCGCGTGCCCCCGGTCGATCGGGTAACCGGGCGTGACCGTGGTCTCGCCCTCGGCCGCCAGGCCGGCCAGCACCAGCGCGATGCCCGTACGCAGGTCGTGGGCCACCACCCGGGCACCCTTGAACGTCACCGGGCCGTGCACGATGACCGCGTTGCCGTCGAGCTCCACCTTGGCGCCCATCTTGTTCAGCTCGCGGACCAGCGTGTAGCGCCCGTCGAAGATCGTCTCGCGGATGTAGCTCGCGCCCTCGGCCAGGCAGGCGAGCGCCATGATCGGCGACTGCAGGTCGGTGGCGAACCCCGGGTACGGGCTGGTGATCACGTTGATCGGGCGCGGCGGCCGGTCCATGCGCACCGAGAGCACCGCGCCGTTGGTGGCGAACTCCACCCCCATCTGCTCGAGCTTCCAGCGCACCACGCCGAAGTGCTCGAGGGAGGCGCCGACCAGGTTGAGCTCGCCGCCGGTGACGGCCGCCGCCATCGCGAAGACGCCGGCGTCGATCCTGTCGGCCATCACGGTGTGCTCGACCGCGGTCAGCTCGCTGACGCCGTGCACGGTGATGAAGCCGGTCCCCCCGCCGGTGATCCGCGCGCCCATCTTGGTCAAGAACGCGATCACGTCCAGCACCTCGGGCTCTTGCGCGGTGTTGTCGATGACGGTCCGGCCCGGCGCCAGCGACGCCGCCATGATCAGGTTCTCGGTCCCGGTGTGCGACGGCGTGTCCAGGTACAGGTGCGCGCCCTGCAGCCTGCTGGCCTTGATGTGGATGACCGTGTCGCCCTCGTCGACGACCGCGCCGAGCCTGGCGAAGCCGCGGTAGTGGAAATCGAGGTTCCTGCTGCCCAGGTTGCACCCGCCGATGCCCTCGATGACCGCCTCGCCGAACCGGTGCAGCAGGGCGGGCACGAACAGCACCGAGCTGCGGAACCTGCGGGCGATCTCGGCCGGGAGCACCGGGCTGGTCAGCCGGGACGCGTCGACGACCAGCGTCCGTTCCGCCTCGTGGAACTCGACCCGAGCACCGACCGCCTGGGCCAGCTCAACGGCCCGGCGGACGTCCTCGATCGGCGGCACGTTGCGCAGCACGGTGCGGCCGTTAGCGGCGAGC
>JASHVM010000106.1:0-20870 GCA_030044595.1 Streptosporangiaceae bacterium | reverse complement strand
CCTACACTCCCGGCAAGTCGATCACGATGGTCAGGAACCCGGCGTGGAAGCAGTCCACCGACCCGCTCCGGCACGACTACGTGAACGAGATCGTGGACACGCTCGGCATAACCTCCGCTCAGACCCAGCTGTCCGACCTGCAGGCCGGCACCCAGGACGTGATCGACAGCGACACGCCGATCAACCCGTCGTCGATTCCGTCGCTGGTGGCCTCGCACGTCTCCAACTTCGTGATCTGGCCGGACCCGGACCTGTTCCCGTACATCGCGTTCAACCTGCGCAGCCCGGACGCGGGCGGCGCGGCGGGCAAGCTGCTGGTGCGCCAGGCCGTCGAGTACGGCCTGGACAAGGCGGCCGTGGTCAAGGCCATCGGCGGTCCCGACGTCGCCTCGGTCACCAACACCGTGATCCCGCCGGGCAACGTCGGGTACGTGGACTACAACCTGTACCCCAGCGCCAACTCGCAGGGCAACACGGCCATGTGCAAGACGGACCTGACCAAGGCCGGCTACCCGCACGGCGTGACGCTGACCTACGTGTACCCGAACGACTCGTCGGACACCCGGATGTTCACCGCGATCCAGGCGTCGCTGGCGACCTGCGGGATCACGCTGAGCGGCAAACCGGAGCCGGGCTCGGAGTGGGTCGTCTTCCTGGGCAACGCGCCGAACAGCAACAAGGCGGGCCAGTGGGACATGGGCCAGGCCATCTGGTTCCCGGACTGGTTCGGCAACAACGGCCGTACCGTGATCCAGGCGCTGTTCGCCGGCCCGAACTGCGTGCTCAACACGGTCAACTACGGGTGCTACAACAACGCGACCGTGAACTCGCTGATCACCAAGGCCGAGACTGCTCCCTCGCTGACCGCGGCCGGGAACTACTGGCACCAGGCCGACATGCAGATCATGTCGGACGCGGTCATCGTGCCCATCATGAGCCAGGACATCGCGGTGTACTCCAGCTCGCGGGTCAGGGGCATCGCCTCCAACGGCCAGACTTACCCGACGGCGATCTTCGCGCCGAACATCGGCGCGCCTGACATCACCGCCCTCTGGCTGGCCGGCAGCTGAGCCAACCGGCGAAGGCTGCCGTCGAGGGACCACGCGGTGGTCCGGCCGGGAACGCTGCGTTCCCGGCCGGACCTGCGTAGCGGTATTCAACATCGTGTGCGACGCTTACCATGACAGCCGCGTGCGACGTCGCATCGCTGGCTTGGTCCGGCCGGAGGGATGGCAGTGACCCTGCTTGACGTAGCCGACCTGACCGTCAGCTTTCCCACCGCTGACGGCGTGGTCAAGGCAGTTCGCGGCGTGTCGTTCAGCGTCCATGCCGGGCGCACGCTCGGCATCGTCGGCGAGTCCGGCAGCGGCAAGACGGTCCTGACCCAGACCCTGCTCGGGCTGACCCCCGGCGCCGACGTATCGGGCCGCGCCACCTTCGACGGGACCGACCTGCTGCAGCTCAGCGACAACGACATGCGGAACATCCGCGGCGCCCGCATCTCGGTGGTCTTCCAAGACCCGCTGACTAGCCTGCATCCGCTGTACAAGGTCGGGTGGCAGATCGCCGAGATGATCCGGGCTCACGACAAGTCCGTCTCCAAGAAAGATGCCTCCCAGCGGGCCGTCGATCTTCTGGGCCGGGTCGGGATTCCCCGCCCGGAGCAGCGCGTCAACGACTACCCGCACCAGTTCTCCGGCGGCATGCGGCAGCGGGCGATGATCGCGATGGCGCTGGCCCTGTCGCCTCAGCTCATCATCGCGGACGAGCCGACCACGGCGCTTGACGCCACCGTACAGGCCCAGATCCTCGACCTGCTGCTGCGCCTGCAGCAGGAATCCGGCACCGCGCTGATCATGATCACCCATGATCTCGGCGTGGTGGCGGACATCGCGGACGACGTCATGGTCATGTACGCCGGAAGGGCCGCGGAGAAGGCGCCCAAGCGGGACATCTTCTACGCGCCGCACCACCCGTACACAAAGGGATTGCTGGAGTCGATCCCGAATAGTTCCGCCGCCGGCGACCGGCTGCGGCCGATCCCCGGACAGCCGCCGAGCCTGATCAACCTGCCGGCGGGCTGCAAGTTCCACCCGCGGTGCGGGTACGTGCTCGACCGGTGCCTGACCGAGGAGCCGGGGCTGCGGCCGGTCAGCCAGGACGGCTACCACAGCTCGGCGTGCTGGCTCCCGGTCCAGGCGGCCGGCCTCGGCGAGCAAGCCGAGGAAGTGCGGGCCGAGACGGTACGCGAGGGCCGCGGCGAGGCGGCCGCCGAGGTCTTCGAAGCCGAGATCGCCGGGATCCCGGGTTCCGAGGGGAGCGTGGCCGGGTGAGCGCCTCGCCAGTTAACCCGGGCACGGACGCGGGCGACGACGTGCTGGTCCGCGTCGAGAACCTGGTGAAGTACTTCCCGGTCCGCGCGGGCGGCCTGGTCCGGCGGACGGTCGGCCAGGTCCAGGCGGTTGACGACGTGTCCCTGTCTATCCCGCGCGGCACGACCCTCGGCCTGGTCGGCGAGACCGGCAGCGGCAAGTCCACGCTCGCCCGCTGCGTCGCGGGCCTGATCCCGGTGACCTCGGGCCGGGTGACGTTCGACGGCCGCGACATCACGAACCTGTCCCGCCGGGCCATGCGCCCGATACGGCGGGAGATCCAGATGATCTTCCAGGACCCGTACAGCTCGCTGAACCCGCGGCGCCGGGTCGGCTCGATCATCGGCGACCCGTTCGCGATCCACAAGACCGCGACCGGGGCCGCGCGCAAGCAAGCGGTGCAGGAGCTGATGGAGCGCGTCGGGCTCAACCCGGAGCACTACAACCGGTTCCCCGCCGAGTTCTCCGGCGGGCAGCGGCAGCGCATCGGGGTCGCCCGCGCGCTCGCGCTGCGGCCGCAGCTGATCATCTGCGACGAGCCGGTATCCGCGCTCGACGTGTCGATCCAGGCGCAGGTGCTGAACCTGCTCGCCGACCTGCAGCGCGACTACGGTCTGACCTACCTGTTCATCGCGCACAACCTCGACGTCGTCCGGCACGTCAGCGACTCGGTGGCGGTCATGTACCTGGGCCGCATCGGCGAAGTGGGACCGAAGGAGCCCCTCTACCGCGCGCCGCGGCATCCGTACACCGCGGCGCTGCTGTCCGCCGCGCCGGCTGCCGACCCGGATGCGGTGGCCAGCCGGCAGCGGATCATCCTGACCGGGGACGTGCCGTCCCCGATCGACCCGCCTTCCGGCTGCCGGTTCCACCCACGCTGCCCCAAGGCGCAGCAGCTGTGCGCCCAGACCGAACCCCAGCTCGAGGTGAAGGCGGGCGACGCCGCCGCCCACCTGACCGCCTGTCACTTCCCCGTCGAGGCGGGCGAGAACCTCGCCACCGCAGGCAGGAGCGAATTGTCATGAGCATAGGCGGGCTTGAGGTCGAGGGGCGGGAGGCACTAGAGGCTGAGGCGGCACTGGATTCCGCCAATGTCGAGGGGCGGAGTCAGTGGCAGCTGACCTGGCGGCGGCTGCGGCGCGACAAGGTGGCGATGATCGCGCTGACCTTCATCGTGATCATGGTCGTGCTGGCTATCGCCGCGCCCGTATTCGTCGCGATCACCCACCACCCGCCCAACATCGCGTACCCGAACACCGGCGAGACGGCGGCCGGGAACCCGGTGCCTCCCGGCACCGCCGGGTTCTGGCTGGGAACCGACGGCACCGGACGTGACCTGTTCATCCGGATCCTGTACGGCGCGCGTATCTCACTGTTCGTCGGCTTCGTCACGACCGCGATCGGCACGGTGGCGGGGGTGGTGGTCGGCCTCATCGCCGGCTACTTCGGCGGGATCGTCGACAACGTGCTGGCCCGGTTCACCGACGCCGTGCTCGCGTTCCCTTACGTGGTGCTCGCGCTCGCTCTCGCGGTGGTGCTCGGCCCGAGCCTGCAGGTGATCATCGCGGTGATCGCGTTCTTTTCCTGGGCCGCCATCGCCCGGATCGTCCGCGGCCAGACGCTGTCGATCAAGGAGAAGGAATACATCGAGGCGGCCAGGTCGCTGGGGGCCGGCCCGTTCCGGATCATGGCTCTCGACATCCTGCCCAACCTGCTGGCGCCGGTGCTCGTGCTCGCCACCTTGTACATCCCGACCGCCGTCGTGTTCGAGGCCACGCTCTCCTACCTGGGCCTCGGCATCCAGCCGCCCACGGCGAGCTGGGGGAACATCCTGGCCGACGCGGAGAACTTCTACCAGGTGGCCTGGTGGTACATCGTGTTCCCGGCGGCGGCGCTGCTCCTCACCACGCTCGCGTTTAACCTGCTCGGCGACGGAATCAGGGACGCGATGGACCCGCGCACCGAGCGGGTTTTCGCCGCCGGCCGTAACCGGGGACGCCGCCGGCGGCGCGGCAAGCGGCAGACGCTCGCCGACGCCGACGGCAGCGGGTTGGTGTCTTCCGTTCCGCCGGCGGGGAGCAGCTGATATGGCGTTCATCGGTTTCCTGATCCGGCGCATCCTCACCGGCGTCGTGGTGATCTGGCTGGTCGCCACCGGCGCGTTCTTCTTGTTCTTCGCCCGCCCGGTAACCACGGTCGCGCACCAGCTGGCGGGCCGGGAGGCGACCCCGCAAATCATCGCCGAGGTGATCAGGAACCTCGGCCTCAACCAGCCGGTCATGGTGCAGTACTGGCACTTCATCGACAACCTGCTGCACGGGGACCTCGGTTTCTCCTACTACACCGGCGAGTCGGTCAACACCATGCTGAAGCAGGACCTGCCGCCTACCGTCTCCCTCGTGATCGGCGGCATGGTCCTCTGGCTGATCGTCGGGCTGGGCGTCGGCATCCTCAGCGCCACCAGGCCGCGCAGCCTGTTCGACCGGTCCGCCACGGTCGCGGTGCTGGTCGGCCTGTCGATGCCGGTGTTCGTCGTCGGCGAGCTGCTGATCCTGTTCGTGTTCGTGCCGCTCAACGAGCACGGGTTCCACTGGATCCAGACCGGCTACGCCGGGATAACGCAGGGCGTCCTCACCTGGATGGGGCACATGATCCTGCCCTGGATTACCCTGGCGGCCGTGCAAGCCGCCGTGTACACCCGGCTGACCCGCGGCCAGCTGCTCGATACGCTCGGCGAGGACTACATCAGGACGGCCAGGGCCAAGGGGCTGTCCGAGCGGCGGGTGACCTACCGGCACGGGGTCCGCGCCGCCCTCACCCCGGTCGTCTCGCAGCTGGGCGTGGACATCGGCCAACTGCTCGGCGGCGTCGTCGTGACCGAGACCGTCTTCGGCCTCGGCGGCCTCGGCGAGACGGCGGTCCAGGCCATCTACACCGACAACCTCCCGGTGATCATCGGGTTCGTCATAGTCGCGGCCGCGTTCGTCGTGGTGGCCAACATCGTCGTGGACATCGTCTACGCGCTGCTCGACCCCCGGGTCCGAATCGCCTGACCGTGTTCCACCGTTCTCCTGTCGCACGCGCCACGCCCGCCGCTGACCGCTCCGCGCGCTTCGCTCCTGACCGCGAGGTATTCCGGCTCGCCCCACCGGTGATCTTGTGGTGGGTGTGGGTCGCCTTCGCCGTCGCGAACATCGCCGACTTCGCGATCCAGGGCGCGTCGGCCAGGTTCGCGATCGTGGTCTCGGCCATCCTGGCCACGGTCACCGGGCTCGCCTACGCCCTGGCGTTCCGCCCGCGCGTGGTCGCCGACCGGGCCGGCCTGGCGGTGCAGAACCCGTTCCGCGACCATCGCGTTCCGTGGTCAGCGATCCAGGCGGTCGACGCCCGCGACTGGGTGCAGGTGCATTACGCCGAGCAGGCCGGCACCCCCAGCAGCGCGTCGGGCCAGTCGATATCCTGCTGGGCGCTCTACGTTTCGGCCCGGAGCAAGCGCAAGTCAGCCCGGCCTCCGCGCTCGCGAGGGTGGCCAGTTCCGCCCGCACGGGTCTGGGGCGGGTTCAGCGACGATCAGGGCTACGCGCAGGACTCCCGGCTGCCCGAGGAGGCGAAATACCTGGCCTCGCTTCCGGTGGCGAACGCGATCGCCGTCCGGCTGGACGCGCGAGCGCGCAAGGAACGTGCCCGCGCCCCGCAATCCGCCTCCACCGGCCTGGTGACGGCACGGTGGGCATGGCCGCCTGTGGCCGCCGTCACCGTGCCCGCGCTTGCGCTGCTGATCATCGCGCTGGTCTAAGCGCTATCCGCGCGATGGCCTGCAGCCAGCCGGGACCGAGGCGGGCAGCGGCGGCGGGGTGCCCCCGAATGCGGGGCAAAGGTCCTTGTAGTTGCACCAGTCGCAAAGCCTGCTCGGCCTGGGCCGCCAGTCGCCGGCGGTGCGGGCGCGCTCGATGGCCTGCCACAGGGCCGCGACCTTGCGCTCGGTGGCGAGCAGGTCCGACTCGTCCGGGGCGTACCGCAGCACCTCACCCTCGGCCAGGTACATGAGCTGGAGCAGCCTCGGCACCTGGCCGCGGAGGCGCCAGACGACCAGCGCGTAGAACTTCATCTGGAACAGCGCGCTCGCCTCGTAAGCCTCCCGGGGCGCGCGGCCGGTCTTGTAGTCGACGATCCTGATGTCACCGCCGGCGGCCACGTCGAGCCTGTCGATGTAGCCACGCAGCCGCAGGCCCGAGTCCAGCGTCGTCTCCACGTAGTACTCCCGCTCGGCGGGCTCGAGCCTGCGGGGGTCTTCGAGCGTGAAGTACACGTCGAGAATCGCTGTGGCGGACTGAAGCCAGGCGGCCCGTTCGGCCTCATCGGGAAACAGCGCGGCCAGATCGGGTTCCTCGGCGGCCAGCCGGTCCCACTCCGTGAGGAGCAGCGCCTGCGCCGCCTCCGGGGTCCGCCCGGCCGCGGGCAGGCCGAACAGCCGCTCCAGCGCGGCGTGCACGAGCGTCCCGCGCGCCGTCGCCGTCGTGGGCGGCTCGGGCAGCCTGTCGATCACCCGGAACCGGTACAGCAGCGGACAGGTCATGAAGTCCGCCGCGCGCGACGGCGACAACGCGGGTCCCGGCGGCTCCGCCGCCTCCGGTTCCGTTTCCCCGGGGTCGCCGGGTGAGCCCGGCGCCAGGGGCAGCACGTCAGGCATCGCCGCGGTTTCGTCCACAGCAAAACCGTAGGGCAAGCCACTGACATTCGCAGCCACCGACATTCGCAGCCACCGACATTCGCGGGCATCTCCGTTGCGCGATCGCGCGGCCCGCGAGGGGCTTCTTGCCCCTCCGTCCGCGCGATACTACGGCGAGGACCGCAGCGGGGTGCGGAGCACACCGAGGGGTTCCGGGGGGTCGCCCCCCGGGTCGACACAGCACACCGGGGGGTTCCGGGGGGTCGCCCCCCGGTAGAGGGAATACCGCGCGGCCCGCGAGGGGCTTCTTGCCCCTCCGTCCGTGCGATACTACGGCGAGGACCGCAGCGGGGTGCGGAGCACACCGGGGGGTTCCGGGGGGTCGCCCCCCCGGGTAGACACAGCACGTAGCATCGGTACTGTGCCAAGCACGACGCCGGACAGGCCGCCCAGCGGGCCGCCTCAGCGCCGCGGGGCCGGTCCTGGGATCGTCGTCGCGCGCCCGTTCGGCATACCGGTGTACATCTCGCCGTACTGGTTCCTCATCGCGGGTGTGTTCGTCCTCGTCTACGCCAACGAGCTGCGTCGCGATGCCTCGATGCCGCACGGTGACGCCCGGTTCGTGGTGGCGGCGGCTTTCGTCGTGCTGCTGTACCTGTCGGTCCTGGTCCACGAGCTGAGCCATTCGGTGGTGGCCCGCGGGTTCGGGCTGCCGGTGCGCCGCATCCTGCTGTACCCGCTCGGCGGGTTCTCCGAGATCGAGCGGGAACCGCCGACGCCGGGCCGGGAGTTCGCGGTGTCGGCCGCCGGGCCGGCGCTGTCGCTGGCGCTGGCCGCCGCCGGTTACGGCCTGCTGCGGGTGGTACCGGCGGGCACCATCGTCGGCGGCCTCGTCTCGGCGCTGATGTGGGCGAACCTGGTGGTCGCGATCTTCAACCTGCTGCCGGGCCTGCCGCTTGACGGCGGCCGGATGCTCCGGGCCGCGATCTGGAAGGTCACGGGCCGCCCCGCGGCCTCGACCATCGCCGCCGCCTGGGCGGGCCGCGTGATCGCCCTCGGCCTGTTCGTCTTGCCGTTCAGGCTCGGCTGGGTGAGCGGCGGTGAGCTGATCAACGTGGTGTGGCTCGCGGCGATCGCCGCCTTCATGTGGGCCGGGGCGGGCCAGGCCATCAAGGCGACCAGGTTCCGCGAGCGGCTGCCCGCGCTGCAGGCCCGCCGGCTGGCCCGCAAGGCGGTCTCCGTCGCTGCCGATACCCCGCTGGCCGAGGCGATCAGGCGCGCGGACGAGAGCCAGGCGCGGGCGGTCGTGGTCGTCGACCATGAGGACAAGCCGATCGCGATCCTCAACGAGACGGCGGTCATGGCGACGCCGCCGCAGCGGCGGCCGTGGATCGAAGCCGGCGCGCTGTCCAGGACGCTCGACCCGAGCCTGGTGCTGCCCGCGGACCTGTCCGGGATGGCGCTGCTGGACGCGATCCGCCGGGCTCCCGCCACCGAGTACCTGCTGGTGGAGCCTTCCGGTCAGGTCTACGGCGTGCTGGCCGCCCGCGACGTCGATCACGCCTTCGCCGGAGTCTGACCGCCGGCCGCTACTGTGGGCCACATGACCGAACCGCGGCAGGGACCCGCATGAAGCCGCTGATGCCCGGCGAGCCGGTGCAGCTGACCGACCCGAAGGGCCGGAGCCACATCATCACCTTGCGGCCCGGCGCGTCCTTTCACACCCACCGCGGCACGCTGGGCCACGACGACCTTATCGGCGGCCCGGAAGGGACGGTGGTGCGCTCCTCGGGCGGGACCCCCTATGTCGTGTTCCGGCCGCTGCTGGCCGACTTCACGCTCGCGATGAAGCGCGGCGCGGCCGTGGTGTACCCGAAGGACGCCGCGCAGATCGTGGCGTTCGCCGACGTGTTCCCCGGCGCCCGGGTCCTGGAGGTCGGCGCCGGCTCTGGCGCGCTGAGCTGCTGGCTGCTGCGGGCCGTCGGGGAGCAGGGCACCGTGACCTCGGTCGAGCGCAGGCAGGACTTCGCCGAGATCGCCCAGCGCAACGTCGAGCAGTTCTTCGGCGGGCCGCCGGCGGCCTGGCGGCTCGTGATCGCCGAGTTCGGCGCGAGTCGTCCCGGCAGCGACCTGGCCCTCGCCCCGGCCGACTTCGACCGGGTCATCCTCGACATGCTCGCGCCGTGGGATTACGTGGACGCCGCCGCCGAGTTGCTCGTGCCCGGCGGACTGACCTGCTGTTACGTCGCAACCACGACCCAGTTGTCGCGTACCGTGGAGGCGCTGCGCGGGCACGGCGGGTTCGACGAGCCTGCCGCCTGGGAGAGCCTGGTACGCGGGTGGCACGTGGACGGCCTGGCCGTCCGGCCCGAGCACCGCATGGTGGGACACACCGGATTCCTGGTCACCGCGCGCCGGCTGGCGCCCGGCGTGATCCGGCCCCCCCGTAGGCGCCGCCCGGCCAAGGGCGCTCACGGGGAAGATCATTGATCGGCGCGGACGGTCGCCACGTCCCCGGCGTGATGTTGTGACACCCAGCGACGTTTCGGTGACGATCAGGTGCGCTGCAAGACGGCGTCGAAACCGCGCCGCGAGGTTAGGGAATGCCCGCGTATAGGTAATGTCTTATTAGCGGCTGAGGAGGAGGTGAGGGCCGTGGCCACCAGAGATGACGGGCGTGCCTCGCGGCACGAGGATGAGGTGAAGAGCCTTACCGCGCAAATCTCCTTCCTCGACGAGGAGATCGCCGTGCTCCGGCGCAGGCTAGCGGACTCGCCGCGGCAGGTCAGGCTGCTCGAGGACAGGCTGCACGAGACCGAGTCCAGCCTCACCGGGGTCACCACCCAGAACGAGCGGCTGGCGGCTACGTTGCGCGAGGCGCGCGACCAGATCGTCGCGCTGAAGGAAGAAGTGGACCGGCTGGCGCAGCCGCCGTCCGGGTTCGGCGTCTTCCTGAACGCGTGCGACGACGAGACGGCGGACGTCTTCACCGGCGGCCGCAAGATGCGCGTGAACGTGTCGCCGAACGTCGAGCTCAGCGAGCTGCGCCCGGGCCAGGAAGTGGTGCTGAACGAGGCGCTGAACGTCGTCATCGCCCAGGGTTACGAGAAGGTGGGCGAGGTCGTCATGCTCAAGGAGTTGCTCGCCGACGGCGAGCGCGCGCTGGTCATCTCCCAGGCGGACGACGAGCGCGTGGTCCGGCTGGCCGAGCCGCTGCTGAAGGAGACGCTGCGGGCCGGCGATTCGGTCCTGCTCGAGCCGCGTTCGGGCTACGTGTACGAGCGGATCCCCAAGGCCGAGGTGGAAGAGCTGATCCTGGAAGAGGTGCCGGACATCTCCTATTCCGACATCGGCGGCCTGGCCGCGCAGATCGAGCAGATCAGGGACGCGATCGAGTTGCCGTACCTGCACGCCGACCTGTTCCGGGAGCATCAGCTGAAGCCGCCGAAGGGCGTCCTGCTGTACGGCCCGCCCGGCTGCGGGAAGACGCTGATCGCCAAGGCGGTGGCCAATTCGCTGGCCAAGCAGGTGGCGGCGAAGACCGCGCAGGCGGACGGGACCCCTGAGGGCAAGAGCTTCTTCCTCAACATCAAGGGCCCGGAGCTGCTGAACAAGTACGTGGGCGAGACCGAGCGGCATATCAGGCTGGTCTTTCAGCGGGCCAGGGAGAAGGCCAGCGAGGGCCAGCCGGTCATCGTGTTCTTCGATGAGATGGACTCGATCTTCCGCACCCGCGGTTCGGGGGTCTCCAGCGACGTGGAGAACACGATCGTGCCGCAGCTGCTCTCGGAGATCGACGGGGTCGAGGGCCTGGAGAACGTGATCGTCATCGGCGCCTCCAACCGCGAGGACATGATCGACCCCGCGATCCTGCGGCCCGGCCGGCTCGACGTCAAGATCAAGATCGAGCGTCCGGACGCCGAGGCGGCCAAGGACATCTTCTCCAAGTACGTGCTCAGGGAACTGCCGCTGCACGCCGACGACATGGCCGAGCACGGCGGCTCGGAGCAGGCCACCGTGGCGGCCATGATCCAGCGCACGGTCGAGCGCATGTACACCGAGTCCGAGGAGAACAGGTTCCTCGAGGTCACCTACGCCAACGGCGACAAGGAAGTGCTGTACTTCAAGGATTTCAACTCCGGCGCGATGATCGAGAACATCGTGTCCCGGGCCAAGAAGATGGCCATCAAGGAGTTCCTGGAGACCGGCCAGAAGGGCCTGCGGGTCAGCCACCTGCTGGCCGCCTGCGTGGACGAGTTCAGCGAGAACGAGGACCTGCCGAACACCACCAACCCCGACGACTGGGCGCGCATCTCCGGCAAGAAGGGCGAGCGCATCGTCTACATCAGGACCCTGGTCTCCGGCAAGACCGGTACCGAGGCGGGCCGGTCGATCGATACCGTGGCGAACACCGGGCAGTATCTCTGATGGCCGTTCGCGTCGAGGCCTCGCGGGGTGCAGCGGGGTCGTCCCCCGTTGGCGAACAGAGTGTGTCAGCGTGCCGGCTTCGCCGGCAACGGCATTAGGCTGCTTGGCATGAGCGTTCTGCGCGTGATGGGCACAGAGACCGAGTACGGCATCTCCGTGCCCGGGCAGCCCGGTGCCAACTCGATGGTGACCTCATCGCAGATCGTCAACGCCTACCAGGCGGCCACGGCGGCCAAGGCCCGGCGGGCCCGCTGGGACTTCGAGGAGGAGAACCCGCTCCGGGACGCCCGGGGGTTCGACCTCACCCGCGAGGCCGCGGACTCCTCCCAGCTCACCGACGAGGACCTGGGCCTGGCCAACGTCATCTTGACCAACGGCGGGCGGCTGTACGTCGACCACGCGCACCCGGAGTACTCCTCGCCCGAATGCACGAACCCGCTGTCCGTGGTGATCTGGGACAAGGCGGGCGAGCGGGTGATGGCCGAGGCCGCGGCCAAGGCCGCGACCGTGCCGGGCAGCGCGCCCATCCAGCTCTACAAGAACAACACCGACAACAAGGGCGCCTCCTACGGCTCGCACGAGAACTACCTGATGCGGCGGGCCACGCCGTTCGCCGACATCGTCAAGTACCTGGTCCCGTTCTTCGTCTCGCGCCAGGTGATCTGCGGGGCCGGACGGGTCGGCATCGGCGCCGACGGCCGGGGCGCCGGCTTCCAGATCAGCCAGCGGGCCGACTTCTTCGAGGTCGAGGTCGGCCTGGAGACCACCCTGAAACGGCCGATCATCAACACCAGGGACGAGCCGCACGCCGACCCGGAGAAGTACCGGCGGCTGCACGTGATCCTCGGCGACGCCAACATGTCCGAGGTGTGCACCTACCTCAAGCTCGGCACGACCTCGCTGGTCCTGGCGATGATCGAGGACAAGTTCCTCGGCACCGACCTGTCCGTCGACGCCCCGGTCGCCGAATTGCGCGCGATCTCGCACGACCCGGCCTGCCGCCGCCTGGTCACGCTCAAGGACGGCAGGAAGATGACTGCCGTGCAGCTGCAGTCGGAATACCTAGAGCTTGCGCGCAAGTACACCGAGGACCGGTACGGGGACGACGTCGACGACATCACCGCCGACGTCCTCGACCGGTGGGAGTCCGTGCTGAACCGGCTGGCCGAGGACCCGATGCTGCTGGCCAGGGAGCTGGACTGGGTCGCCAAGCTCGAGCTCCTCGAGGGGTACCGGTCCAGGGACTCGCTGAGCTGGGATCATCCGCGGCTGCAGCTCGTCGACCTGCAGTATTCCGACGTGCGGCTGGACCGCGGCCTGTACAACCGGCTGGCGGCCCGCGGCCGGATGGTGCAACTGACCGACGACGCGACCGTGGACGAGGCGGTCGAGAACCCGCCGGAAGATACCAGGGCCTATTTCCGCGGTCGCTGCCTGCGGCAGTACCCCGAATCCGTGGCCGCCGCCTCATGGGACTCGGTCATCTTCGACATCCCGGGCCGCGAGTCGCTGCAGCGTGTCCCCACGCTCGAGCCGCTGCGGGGGACCAGGGCGCACGTGGGCGAGCTACTGGACCGCTGCCGTACCGCGGCCGAGCTGGTCGCCGCCCTGACCGGCCAGGAGTAGCGCCGGCCAGGAGCAGGCCAGGCGGGACCGCCGGAATGAGCCTGGGTTGCGTGATCGCGAGTTCGTACCGATTTGCACCCGGCGAGATTGGACAGGACTCCCACGGGTGACGATAGCGTTGGGACTGACGGAGGTACCGACATGGCAACATCGAAGGACACAGGCGGTCAGCGGCAGACCACCCGGCGCGCCGAGGAGACCGAGCAGGCCGAGCCTGATACCACCGAGGAGGTCAGGGAGCGGCACGAAAAGCTCTCCGACGACGTCGACGCGATACTCGATGAGATCGACGAGGTGCTCGAGGAAAACGCCGAGGAGTTCGTCCGGTCGTACGTGCAGAAAGGCGGCCAGTGAGCGCGATCCAGGACCGGCTGGCGAGCAGTGGCCCCTTCGGGCCGGTGCGATCGGCCGTCTGGATGGCGCGCACGTCCGGAGCACGCGCGAGGGCCGCGGCCGGTTCGCCGTAGGCGGACGCGCTGGCGCCTTGCGCGTGCTGCTGCGCCCCGCCGCGGCAGTAGGGTCTGTTGAGGGGCAAGATGCTGGTCCGGGGAACGAACCATGAACCCCGGGAGGCCCCGAATGTGCCGACAACGTCGGGAGGAGGTTCGCGTGGGCTCTTATTTCGACGGCAGCCAGTCCGGCCCGTTCGCCGGGGGACAGGGGGATTCCGGGCGCCCGCCGGGTTCATGGGGGCGGCCCGCGGCGAGCTTGATGGACCTGCAGACCTCATCGTTCGCCGACGTCCTCGCCGCGTACTCGCCGGGGCTGCTGCCCGGCCGGGGGTCTGCCCGCAGCGCGGACGATGCGCCCGGCCAGGCCATACGTGACCTGCCGCACGCCACCACGATCGTCGCCGCGACCTGCGACCACGGGGTTGTGCTGGCGGGTGACCGCCGGGCCACCGCCGGGAGCCTGATCGCGAAGCGCGACGTCGAGAAGGTTTTCCGCAGCGATGAGTATTCGGCCGTCGGGTACGCCGGCACGGGCAGCGTGGGCTTGGAGTTCGTCCGCCTGTTCCAGGTCGAGCTTGAGCACTACGAGAAGATGGAGGGCCGTTCGCTGTCCCTGGAGGGCAAGGCGAACAGGCTTGCCTGGATGATCAGGGGGAACCTGGCCGCGGCGATGCAGGGCCTGGTGGTCGTGCCGCTTTTCACGGGCTACGACGACGAGACCGGGCGCGGCAGGATCTTCAGCTATGACGTGGCCGGAGGCCCTTACGAGGAGCACCGGTTCCACTCCATCGGGTCGGGGTCGGTGTTCGCCCGGGGGTCGCTGAAGAAGCTGTACGTCGATGACATGCCGGTTCGCGATGCGGTCCTGGCCTGCGTGCAGGCGCTCTACGACGCGGCTGACGACGACGCGGCGACCGGCGGCCCGGACCTGACCAGGGGCATCTTCCCGGTCGTCGCCACCGTGACAGGCGATGGCTACCGCAAGCTACCCGAAGCCGAGGCCGAGGAATACGCTCAGCAGGTCGTGCAGGAACGAATGGCCGAGCCAGACGGCCCGCAAGCCCCGCTGCGGTCTGCCCGGCCAGCCCCGTAACCCCCGGACCCATCCCGTCTCGTCCCGACCAACGTAAAGGAAGCGTTCGCGGTGTCTATGCCGTTCGGTTATGTCTCACCCGCACAGGTCATGCGGGACAAGGCCGAGTATGCGCGGCAGGGCATCGCGCGCGGCCGTAGCTGCGTCACCCTCCAGTACGCAGGGGGAATCCTGTTGGTGGCGCCCAACCCGTCAAGCGCGCTGCACAAGATCAGCGAGATGTACGACAGGATCGCGTTCGCCGCCGTCGGCAGGTACAACGAGTACGAGAACCTGCGCAAGGCCGGGGTCACCTACGCCGACATCACGGGCTATCAGTTCGACCGGCACGACGTCACGGCGCGCGGCATCGCCAACTGGTACGCGCAGACCCTCGGCACGATCTTCACCGACCAGCTGAAGCCGTTCGAGGTGGAGATCGTCGTCGCCGAGGTGGGCGAGCGGCCCGAGGACGACCAGATCTACCGGATCACGTTCGACGGCTCGGTGACCGACGAGCCGGGCTTCGTGGCCTTCGGCGGGGAGGCGGACCGCGTGTCCGCGGCCCTGAAGGACCGGTACACCACGGGCATGTCGCTCACCGAGGCGTTCACCGCCGCCCTGGCCGCGCTATCCGCTCCGGGCAACGGGGAGCGCAACGGCAACGACGTGCCCGCCCCGCAGCTGGAGGTCGCGATCCTGGACAGGACCCGCGACCACCGGGCCTTCCGCCGCATCCGGGCGGCCCGGCTCGAGGAGCTCATCAGCGAAAGCCGCTCGGCCGACGCGAAAGCCTCCCAAGAAGCCCCGCCCGGCCCCGACGCTCCCGCGGGTCCGGATGCGTCCGCCGGCCCCGCCGCGGGTCCCGGCGCGTCCGGCGGCGACGCCCCGCCGAACTCCGTCTAGCGTCCCGGCAACCTACGTCCGCCCGCTCTGCGGGGGTGCCGCCTTCCGGCTCCAGCCGGATATGAGTACCGTTGCGCCGCCCTGACGGCACGGATCGCACCCGTATCCGACCGGCTGCGGCGCGGCGCCTGGAAGGCCTGGTTTGTTCCTGCTGCCGCAGCGACGCGCCAAGACGGCCGCGCCGGAACCCCGTAAGACGCTGCCGAGCCGGCTCACAGCGGGATGTTCGCGTGCGTGCCCTTGAGCTGAGGGGCCTCGGCGATGGCGCGGGCTATCTCCTGCCGCGTCTGGCTGGGGTCGATGATCGCGTCGATGACGCCGACGTCCACGCCGCGCTGCAGGCCTCCGGCGGTGGCCGCGTACTCGGCGGCCAGTTCCGCCTCGGCCTCGTGCAGCTGCTCGGGCGGCACCGAGGCGAGCGCGCGACGGTGCAAGATGCGGACCGCGGCGACCGGGCCCATCACGGCGATCTCCGCGTCGGGCCAGGCGTAGACCTTGGTCGCGCCCAGTGAGCGGGAGTTCATGGCGATGTAAGCCCCGCCGTACGCCTTGCGCGTGACCAGCGTCACCCGGGGGACCGTAGCCTCGGCGAACGCGTGCAGCAGCTTGGCTCCGCGGCGGACCACGCCGTCCCATTCCTGGCCGACGCCAGGCAAGTATCCCGGGGTGTCCACGAGTACCACGAGCGGCACGCCGAACGCGTCGCACATCCGGACGAAGCGCGCGGCCTTCTCGGCCGACGCGGTGTCCAGGCAGCCGCCGAGCCGCATCGGGTTGCTGGCCACTACTCCGACCGTGCGCCCGGCCAGGCGGCCTAGGATCGTCACGATGTTCGGCGCCCACCGGGGATGCAGCTCGACGCCCGGCGTGTCGAGGAGCTTGTCGGTCAGCAGGTGCACGTCGTAGGCGCGGCGCGCGGAGTCAGGCAGCAGCCCGGAAAGGTCGCGGTCCTGGTCGTCGTCCGCCGAGATCTTCCCCTGGTCGCTGAGCATGGCCGCAACCTGGCGGGCACGGTCAAGGGCCTCCGCGTCGGTTTCCGTCACCACGTGCACCACGCCGGAGCGGCGGCTGTGCGGCTCAGGCCCGCCGAGCCGCTCCATGTCCACGTCCTCACCGGTCACCGACCGCACCACGTCCGGGCCGGTAACGAAGATGCGTCCCTGGCCGGACAAGATCACGATGTCGGTCAAGGCCGGCCCGTAGGCGGCGCCGCCGGCTGCCGGGCCCAGGACCACGGAGATCTGCGGCACCCGCCCGGAGGCGGCCGTCATCGCCGCGAAGACCGTTCCCACCGCGTGCAGGCTGGCCACGCCCTCGGCCAGCCGGGCACCACCGGAATGCCACAGCCCCACGATCGGAACTCCCCGCGAGACCGCCTCGGCATAGGCTCCGACGATCGCCGCGCAGCCCGCGCTGCCCATCGCGCCGCCCTGCACCCGCGGATCGGAGGCGAACGCCACCGCGCCCGCGCCGTGCACTAGCCCCACGCCCGCGACCACTCCGCTCCGGTCGTCCCCGCCCGTCGGCAAGAGCTTCAGCGTGCCGGGATCGAACAGATCCGCCAGCCGTGCCCGCGGGTCGCGCGGCATCCCCGCGCCGTGCCCGGGGGAGGCGTTCCCGTGGGCCGGCCCAGCGGGCCGGAACGCCGCCGGCGACGGAACGGCCGCAGCGCCGGGGCTCGAATCCAGAACGGTCATCGCAGCTCTCCTCTACGTCAGGCCCGAAGCACGGGACGAAACGCGCTCGGTCAGGGGGCGGTGAAAACCAGTGACACGTTGTGGCCGCCGAAGCCGAACGCGTTGTTCAGCACCGCCATCGGCTCCGACCCCCGCTTGCTCAGCGGCCTCGGCTCGATGGCCACGTCGACCGGCACGCCGTCGTCGAGGTCATCCAGGTTGATGGTGGGCGGCGACACGTGCTCGCGCAGGGCCAGGACGGCGGCCACGGACTCGACGGCGCCCGCGCCGCCGAGCAGGTGCCCGGTCATCGATTTCGTGGACGTCACGACCACGCCGTCGACCGCCGGACCCAGCGCCCTGGCCAGCGCCTGCGCCTCTAGCACGTCGCCTTCCGGCGTCGACGTGGCGTGCGCGTTCACGTGCACCACCTGCGCCGGCTCGACCCGCGCGTCGGCCAGGGCCCGGCCGATCGCCGCCACCACGCCGGCCCCGTCGGGAGCCGGGTGCGCGATGTGATACGCGTCCGAGGAGTAGCCGGCCCCGGCCGCGATGGCGTGCACCACCGCGCCACGCTGCCGCGCGTGCGCCAGCGATTCAAGCACCAAGATGCCGGCTCCCTCGCCGAGCACGAACCCGTCCCTGGCCCTGTCGAACGGCCGCGACGCCCGTTCCGGCTCGTCGTTGCGGGTGGACATGGCGCGCATCACCGCGAACGCGGCGATGTTCAGATCCATGATCGCCGCCTCGGTGCCGCCCGCGACAACCACGTCGGCCCGGCCGGAACGGATCATGTCGATCCCGTAGCCGATCGCCTCGGCTCCGGACGCGCATGCGCTGACCAGTGAGTGCGCGCCCGCGTGCGCCCCGAACTCCATGCTGATCCAGCCGGCTGACCCGTTCGGCATCAGCATCGGCACGGTGTACGGCGAGATGCGTGACCAGCCCTTCGCCCTGAGGATGTCGTAACCGGCGATGGTCGAACCGATGCCGCCGATCCCGCTGGTGACCGCCACCCCGATCCGTTCCGGATCCGCTTCAGGCGCCCCGGCGTCCGCCCACGCCTCGCGCGCGGCAGCCAGCGCGAACTGCTCGCAGCGGTCCATCCGGCGCGCCTGCACGCGGCCCACGACCTCGGCCGGGTCGGTGGTCGCCGGCGCGGCGATCCGCACCGGCAGCTCCTCCGCCCACGGCTCGGTCAGGCGCCGTACGCCGCTTTGCCCGGCCAGCATCGCCGCCCAGGTCGACGGGACGTCCCCGCCAAGCGGGGTGGTCACGCCGAGCCCGGTGACGACGACGGTTTCGCGCTCTACGGTCACGCCGAGCCCCCGGCGTTTTTGGCGACGTAGTTCACCACATCCTGGACGGTGCTGAGGTCCTTGAGCTGGTCGTCCGGTATCTCGACGCCGAACTTGTCCTGAGCCGCGACGGCGATCTCAACCATGGACAGCGAGTCGATGTCAAGGTCGTCGACGAAGCTCTTGCTCGGGGTCACCTCGTCCGCGGGGACGCCGGCGATCTCCTCGATGATTTCACCAAGCCCGGCGAGGATCTCCTGCTCTGTCATGGCCATTTGCTCCTTGTCATGATCTGTGTGTGTCGTATGCCTGCCCTGGGGCAGTGACGGGTGTGCGTCCCGTCTGCCCTGCTCCGCGCCGGCGGCCGGCCGGCTCGCAGCAGGGCGCGGCTAGGGTAGCGTGATCACCTGCGCCGCGTAGCACATCCCCGCGCCGAATCCGAGCAGCAAGGCCGGCGAACCCGACTTGAGATCGCCGCGCTCCGCCATCCGCGCCAGCGCCAGCGGTATCGACGCCGAAGACGTGTTGCCCGCGTGCACGATGTCGTCCGCCACGCGCTCCCGCGGCACGCCGACCCTGCGCGCGATGGCCTCGATGATCCGCAGGTTCGCCTGATGGGGCACGAACGCCGACAGGTCACTCACGGCCACTCCAGCCCGCTCACAGGCTTGCGCCGCGATGGGATCCAGCGCCGTGGTGGCCCACCGGAACACCGCCTGGCCCTCTTGGTACATGTAAGAGCGACGGTCCGCGATCGCGATCCTGTCGGCCATATCGCCGGCGCTGCCCCAGGCCACCGGGCCGATGCCCGCAGGCTCGCCGTCCGCGACCGGGCCGACCACCGCCGCTCCCGCGCCGTCGGCGAAGATGATGCAGGTCGACCGGTCGGTGGGGTCGATCCACGCGGTCATCTTCTCCGACCCGATCACCAGCACGTGCCGGGCCGTGCCCGCCCTGATCGCGTCGGAGGCGTTCGACAGCGCGTAGCAGAAGCCCGCGCACGCGGCGTTGAGGTCGTAGGCGCCGGGGGCGGCGATGCCGAGCCGGGATGCGACGACCGCGGATACGTTCGGTATCAGCGCCTCGGTGCTGCAGGTGGCCACGATGACCAGATCGATGTCGGCGGGGGACAGGCCGCTGCCGGCCAGCGCCTTGCCGCCGGCCACGACCGCCATGTCGGCCACGGTCTCGTCGGGGCCGGCGAACCGGCGGCTGACGATGCCGACCCGGCTGCGGATCCACTCATCGCTGGTGTCGACCTGCGCGGCGAGGTCGTCGTTGGTGACCACGTTGCCGGGCTGGTAGCCGCCGAAGGCCATGATCCGCGCGCCCGCGGCGGGCGCGAAAGGGGTGGAGGACTTACCGGGCAGGGGAGATGTCATTCGCCTTCCTTGGGCTGGACGCGGACAAGTGGCTGGCCCTCGCTGACCGGATCCCCGTCTTCCACCAGCCATTCGATGATCTCCGTGGATCCCAGGGGCCACGGCGCGGCAACCGGGCGCTGACCGCCGCGCGCGACGACGGTGCCGATCACCCCCGCGGGCCCCCCGGTCACGAGGTGGCTCTCCGCCCCGCCGTTCCCGCCTGACCGGAATGTTCCCGACGTCGGCGCGACGACCAGCCGCCACTCCGGCAGGTGGCCGTGCCCGTGGGCGTCAGGCTCGGAGAAGTGCTCCTCGACCAGGTCTCGCGCGGCTTGGAGCTGATCCGGCGTCTTGACCGCCAGCTGGGCGACGCCGGGCAGCGCCCGCCTGGCCAGCCCGGCCAGCGTACCCGCCGGAGGCAGTTCGATGATCGCGGTCACGCCCAGGTCCGCCATCGTCCGCATGCACAGGTCCCAGCGCACCGGCGCGGCCACCTGGGCGACGATGCGCTCCAGCCACTCCTTGCCGGTGGCGACCGCTCCGCCGTCGGCGTCGGACAGCAGGGTGATGGCCGGGTCGTCTACGGCGACGTCCGAGGCGGCCTCGCGCAGCGCCGCGACGGCCGGCGCCATGTGCCTGGTGTGGAAAGCGCCGGCGACCTGCAGCGGGCGCAGCCGCGCGCCGGGCGGCGGGTCCGCCGCGAACGCTTCAAGCTCCGCCGTCGTCCCGGCGGCCACGATCTGCCCCGCCCCGTTGACGTTCGCCGGCGTCAGGCCGTGGTCGGCGATGGCCGCGAGCACCGCGTCCTCGTCGCCGCCGAGGACCGCGGTCATCCCGGTCGGCTCGGCCGCCGAGGCCGCTGCCATGGCCATGCCCCGCACCCTGACCAGCCGCATCGCGTCGTCCTCGCCGAGCACTCCGGCCAGGACGCCAGCGGCCAGTTCCCCGACGCTGTGGCCGGCGGCCGCGTCGGCCCTGATGGCGCTCGGCAGGCCGCCCGCCAGCGC
>JASHVM010000105.1:0-4778 GCA_030044595.1 Streptosporangiaceae bacterium | reverse complement strand
CGGGCGTCCTCGTGGTGGCGGTCATCTCGTGACCCGCCACGACCAGCCCGGGAGGCAGGTGCCTGCCCAGCGCTCCGGTCGCCCCCGTGACGAAGACTTGCATGATCTTTCCTTCCGCATCGGTGCTTTCCCTTGATGACGAGATACCACCCGGAAATGTGACTACCCCCGCTCCGCCGTCCGGACAGCGCGGGCTTGCTCCCCGTGCCCGAGGGCCGCTGGTCCGGGGCCTTACCTGGAGGCGAGGAACAGATACCGGTTGAGGCTGAAGAAGTATCCGGCGCCGAGCCCGACCAGGTCCTCCGCCCAGGCGTGTGCCTCGGCAGCGGTCACGCCTGCGCGCCCGGGGACGAAGGCCGCGATGACGCTGATCAGTCCCGCGCTGAAAGTGCCGGCATCGTATCCGGCGTTGAACAGCGGAATCGCCGACCGGTGCGTGACCGTGAAACCGGCCTGGGTAAGCAGGTCGGTGAGCCGGCGCGGCAGGTGCGGATCGGCCAGGTGCTCATCCCACCCGGCCAGCACCTTGCGCATGCGGCCGGCGTCGCTGGATCGCCAGACAATGGACTCCCAGTCAGTGTCCAGCACGAGCAGCCGGCCACCCGGCCGCAGCACCCGGTAAGCCTCCGCCAGCGCGGCCGGCACGTCATCGACGTACTCGTAGACCTGGGTCGAGGTGACGACATCGAACTCGCCGTCCGCGAAGGGCAGCTGGGTGGCATGGCCCGGCCCGAACTCGACCGGCGCCGACCCGGCAGCGGGCCTGCGTCGCCCGGCGACCGAGAGCATGTCCTCGCTCGGCTCGACACCGTGGACCGTTCCGCCCGGCCCGACTGCCTGGGCCATCTCGCAGGCCAGGAAACCCGGTCCCGACCCGATGTCGAGGACATCTTGGCCCGGCTTCAGGCCGAGTGCGGCACGCACGATGCGGCGTTGCTCGACCTGCTCGGGCGTCTGGTAGGTCGCCTCCGCTCGCCGCCAGGTCGCCTCGTCGAATTGCAGCGCCGCGCTCATCGGGTGCCGTCTACCTGACGCCGTCGATCTGGACCGGCAGGTGCCGCGGCCCGCGCAGGGTGGGGTTCTGGCGGTACGGCGGCGGGTCCTGCAGCAGCCGCGGGTTCTCCAGCCGACGCGCGAGCTCGGCCAGCGCGACCTGCACCTCCTGCCGGGCCAGCGCCGCGCCGAAGCAGTAGTGGATGCCGCCGAAGAAGCCGAGGTGCTGGTTGTCCTGCCGGTCCGGGTCGAACCGGTCGGGATCGGCGAACCGGTCCGGGTCACGGTTGGCGGCGGCCAGCACCAAGACGATGCCGGCGCCCTCGGGGATCGTGGTGCCGGCCACCTCGATGTCATCCAGCGCGACGTTGGCGCGAGCCAGCAGCTGCACCGGCGGCTCGTAGCGCAGCAGCTCCTCGACCAGCGGGACCGCCAGGTCCGCGTCGCCGCGCAGCCGGGCCAGCAGGTCCGGATGCCGGAGCAGGGTGAGCATCCCGTTCGCGATCAGGTTGACGGTGGTCTCGTGGCCGGCGATCAACAGCAGCCTCCCGGTGGCCACTATGTCCTCGGTCGCCATCCCCTCCTCGGCGGCCAGCCCCGACAGCAGCCCGGGTCCCGGATCGGCGCGGAACCGCTCGATCAGCCCGGACATGTACTCGTCCATCTCCGACTGGGCGCGCGCCGCAGTGTCCCGCTGCCCGGGGCGCGGGTCGAGCCGGGTGATGATGGCCTCGGCCCACGGGTGGAAGCGCGGCTCGTCCTCGTCCGGCACCCCGAGCCGCTCGCAGATCACGGCGACGGGGTAGGGGTAGGCGAGGTCGTCGACGATGTCGATCTGGCGCCGGCCGTGCATCTGGTCGATCAGGCCGGTGACGATGCGCTCGAGCTCCGGCCGGACCGTGTCGTACTGGTCGAAATGGCTGGTCGCCGCCCGGCGCAGCCGGTCGTGCCCGGGCGGGTCCATGCCGATGAAGCTGCCGCCGCCCGCGCCGCCGGTGTTGCTGACCCGCGGGTCGCGGATCAGCGCGGTGACCTCCCGGTAGGTGCTGACGACGTAGCTTCCGTTCGGGGCACGCAGCACCGGTGTCTTGCGGAGCTCGGCGTAGAGCGGGTAGGGGTTGGCGCGGTTGGCGTAGTCGAGGATCTGCCCGAGAAGGTCCGCCGGCGTGCCCATCGCCGTCACGCCCGCGCCGGCACGAGCGCCCAGGCCCACTCGGCCGGTGAGTGACCGGTGCGCTCGATCCGGGGGCCCTCGGTCGGCACCGCCGGGTCCGGGAACTCGGCGGGAACGGGCCGCCGCGACGCCGGCCGGTCCACATTCCGGTACGCGGGCGGGAAGGGGGCAGCCATCTCGATCTGCCGCCGGTAGAAGTCGAGCCACTTGCCCTGATCGAACGTGACGGCGCCCACGGTCCGGCCCTGGTGGCCGTACAGGGCGACGAAGCGGCGCTCGTCGGCCGATCCCTGCGTGACGATCACCTCCTCGCCGTAGGACGGCACCCCGACCGACTTGATGCCGACCCCGAACTGGAACGACCAGAACGTCGGCACGTGCAGGTAGGGGCGCCGCTCCGATTGGCTGCTCACCATGTTGTGGGCCGCCACCTGGGCCTGTTCCACCGCGTTGCTCCAGTGCTCCAGGGCGAGGAACTCGAATCCGAACACCGGGTGCGGGTAGCGGGCCACGTCGCCGGCGGCGAAGACATCGTCGGTGACTATGCCGTACATATCAAACACGCGGCAGCCGGCGTCGCAGGCGACGCCCCTCGGCCCCGCCCCCAGCCCGGAGCCGCGCAGCCACTCGGTGTTCCGCAGCGAGCCCAGCGCGACCACAGCCACGTCGACGTCGAGCGTGGTCCCGTCGTCCAGGTAGGCGCGGCGCAGGTGACCGCTGGAGTCTCCTTCCAGCGCCGTCACCGAGACGCCGCAGCGCAGGTCCACGCCATGCTCACGGTGCAGCTGAATCGCCACCGACCCGACCACCGCGCCCAGGGCGCCGGCCAGCGGCGTGGCCGCCCGTTCCACCACGGTCACCGGCAGGCGCAGCTCGCGGCAGGCGGAGGCGATCTCCGAGCCGGTGAACCCGGCGCCGACGACCAGGACCCGGCGTGGCCCGGCGGCCAGCTCGCGCCGCAGCGCGGCCGTGTCGTCGCTGGTGCGCAGCACCAAGACGCCATCCAGGGCTGCCTCCGCCGCGTTCGGCCAGGGCCGGGCCCGGGTGCCGGTCGCGATCAGCAGCCGGTCGAACGGGACCTGCTCCCCGCTGGCCAGGCGCACCTGCTTGGCGGTGAGGTCCAGCGCGTCAGCCGGTACGCCCAGGCGCCACTCCGCCTCCAGCGCGGCGGCGCGCGGGAGCATGGTCGAGTTGGCGTCCGCCCGCCCGAGCAGGACCTGCTTGCTGAGCGGCGGGCGGTCGTAAGGCTCGTAGGGCTCGTCGCCGACCAGGGTCAGCGTTCCGGTGAATCCCTCGGCGCGCAGTGCCTCCGCGGCCCGCAGCCCGGCCAGGGACGCCCCGACGATGACGACCCGCCCGCCCGCCCGGGACGCGTGGTCTGTCCCGGTCATGGTGCTCACTCCTGGTCCACCTTCTGCACCTGGATGGCCTGGACCGGGCAGGCCGCCGCAGCGCGCAGGACGGGCAGGCACTGCACCTCGTCGGGCCCCGGGTCATACATCAGCGCCTCCTCGCCGTGCAGCTCGAACACGCCCGGCGCCAGGAACACGCACTGCCCGTAGCCCTGGCAGCGGTTCAGATCAACCACGATCCGCACGGTCCTCACGCTACGCCGGGTCAACTCGGTTCCACCAGCGGGAAGATTCCACGCAGCGTCGGCGCGAACTACCCCTGGCGCACCGTGCCGTCCGCGGGTAATCCGGCGGGAAAGAGCTGCCCGCGGACGGCGAGGACCAGCGTGCGGAAGGCGATCCACGAGACGAAGGCGGTGGGCAGCGCGATGACCGCGATCGCGTAGCCGGCGGCGGCGGGCGGCTTGGTGATCGCGAGGCCCAGGCTGGGCCGTAACCGATGGTGCGCCTCGTGCCGGGGCGGCGACGCTGCCGTGGCTAGCCGGTGACGGTCTTCCCGTCGGGGAACACTTCGCTGAGCCGCCCGGTCTTGACGTCGTACACGAACCCCCTGATCGGGACGTCCGGCGAGATCCACGGATGCGACCGGGCCTTCTGGATCTGCTCCCTGGTGTTCGCCTCGGGGTCGGTGAAGCTGTAGAACCTGGCGGGCGCGATCGGCGCCTGTCCCGTCTGCTTGCGGAGCCGGTCCTCAAAGTCGCTGTCGGTGAACCGGAGCATCCCGCAGTCGGTGTGATTGATGATCATGATCTCCCGGGTGCCCAGCAGCCTGGTCGACAGAACCAGCGACCGGACCGCGTCGTCGTCGATCACGGTGCCGAAGTTCCTGATCATGTCCACATCGGCGGCGGCCAGGCCCAGCATCTGCTCGATGGCGGTGAGCCGGGGATCCGCGCAGGTGACGATCGCGATCTTGGGCGCCGGCGGTCCCCCGCGGCTGGGATCAAAGCCGTTGGCGATGGTCGCATTCGCGTTCAGCGCCTCGTCGGTGATGCTCATGACCCTTTCTCCTTCTCTGTGGGCGTGTTCTCTGCGGGCGTGTTCTCTGCGGGCGTGTTCTCTGCGGGCGGGCCGGCAGCTGCATGGGCCGGAGGCGGGCGCAGTCCGCCGGCAGAAGCTCGCAGGAACGTCCCGATCTGCCGGGTGGCCTGGGCTGCCTCGGGGGTGCCGAGCAGGAGCTGGTAGACGTGCGGCAGGCC
>JASHVM010000104.1:0-2852 GCA_030044595.1 Streptosporangiaceae bacterium | reverse complement strand
CGGCGTAGATCGAGGAAGGCCGCCGCCGGAGGGATGCCGCGCGGGTGCCGCCAATCCCGGGTGGACTACGCTAAGTCGACCCAGATCTGCCCGGGTTCGGGTGCCTGTTCCGGGAAGGCCAGCTGGAACTTGTCAGGCTCTTTCCCGCTGCCGCCCGTTTAGGTGAAGTCTCCACGGGCGAGGACGTCACGTCCGATGATCGCGCGGACTTGATGCGACTCGGACAAGTCGATCTCCCGGACCCAATCAACAGCGGACCCACATTCATGCCCATGAAGGAGATGCCTACCAAGTAGCGCTCGAAGGATACGGGCTTGTCTCCTGTACCGAAGCCGGACGAGGCGGGTGGTCCGGTCGGAACTATTGACCCGTAGCGTCCTGGTGCTGGGGTAAACCGTTGGTCAGCGCGTGGCGTCTTTAGAGTATTCGGTCACGATCTGACGAGACTAGCTGAAGCGCTGGCAGTCTCCGTTGTTTAACCGGCCAAGCAGTCCTGCGTCACCGCGCCGGGGGCAGGGGGGAAGTTGGGTCGTCCGCTGGGCAGCAGGTACGTGCTGGAAGACCTGCTGGGAAGCGGCTCAATGGGCCAGGTGTTCCGCGGGCGCGCCCGGGCTGATGGCCACCTGGTCGCGGTCAAGCTGCTCAAGCCTGAGCTGATCTCTGACCCGGAGGTCATCGCCCGGTTCCTGCAAGAGCGCTCGATCTTGACCTCGGTCAGGCACCCGCACGTGGTCCGGGTCCTGGACCTCGTGGTCGAGGGGGAGACGGCCGGGATCGTTATGGAGCTGGTGCCCGGGCAGGACCTGCGCCACTATCTGTCGGGCCGGCGCACGCTCCCGCCGGCGCAGGCGGCGTATTTCGCGCGGCAACTGCTTGAGGGCGCGGCGGCGGTGCACGCCGCGGGCATCATCCACCGAGACGTCAAGCCGGAGAATGTGCTGGTGGATGATTCCGGGGATGAGGTGATCCTCAAGCTGACCGACTTCGGGATCGCCCGGCTGTCGTACGGGCCAGCGCTGACCCGGCAGCCCGGCCTGCTGGGCACGCCGGAGTACATGGCGCCGGAAGTGGCGGACTGCGCGGAGGCCACACCCGCCGCGGATTTGTACTCGATCGGGATCGTGCTGTATGAGATGCTGGCCGGCCGGACCCCGTTCGAGGGCGGCCATCCGATGGCGGTGCTGTACCGCCAGCTGGAGCAGCTGCCGATGCCTGTCCCTGGCATCCGGGCTGACCTGTGGGCGCTGGTGGAATGGCTGCTGGCCAAGGATCCGCGATCCCGCCCGCCGACAGCCGCGGCGGCGGCCGCCGCGCTGGGCCGGCTGGAGGCAGAGCTGGCCGGGCAGCCGGCGCTGCCCCCGATGCCGCCGTTGCCGGAGACGCCTGGACGAGAGGTGGCCTCCGCACCGGTCAAGTCCTCGATGCCGATGCCTGCGGTCCGGGCGGGCGCCCCACGGCACCTGGCCCGGTCCGGCGGCCACTCGCAGCTGGCGGATGCCGCCGACCTGGACCATCCGGCAACGGTGCTGAGCTATGTCGGCCCGCACGGCAACCCGGATGAGCACGCCCCGACCGCCAACTGGGCTCATTACGCCCCGCCGCCTGCGCCGCCCGGGTCTCCTGCCCGAGTGCCCGAGCCGCCGCGGTCCCGGGCCAGCCAGCGGCTGGTGCCCGCCGTCGCAACGGCCGCCTTGCTGGTCCTGGCCGCTGCCGCCGTCGGCCTGGTGCTAGCGCGCCCGTCCCCGGGCCGCGCTAACGGGCCTGCGGCGATCTCGTATACCTTCGCCCCGCAGGAGTACCCGGACGGCCTGCTGATCGTGCGGCGCTGGACATTGGAAGGCGAGCACGGATCCATGCTGGCTGAGACGGTCAGCGCCAGCGGCACCACCGGCCAGGCGCTGCGGGTGCCGTTCCGGGACGAGATTCCGGCGGCAGTCGCGCGCACCACACGCACGGTGGTCTTCACCCCAGCGCCGGCCAAGATCGTGAAAGCCGATCCGATCGTGGAATGGCTGCTCCGGATACCGTCGCGGGGCACCGTCGAGGTCGGCTACCACGCCACCCTGCCGGGCCTGGGCGTTACCAAGGCCCGGCTGATGGGCCTGGTGAAAGACTTCGAGGCACTGCCGGCCGCCGCCCTGGACATGCCCGGGCCGCACACCATCCAGCTCACCTCGCTGACTATCGAGCCGGGCGCCGTACAGCTTGAGCCGGGTGGCGGCATCCGCCTGGCCCTTGCTGGCCGGCTGAGCAACGGCAAGGCCGCCCCGCTGGCCGTCCTGGGCAGTGCCGCATGGCAGTCAGCAAACCCGGCCGTGGCGAGCGTCACGCCGTCCGGCACAGTAACCGGGGTGAGCACGGGCAGCGCCTATGTGACCGCGCAAGTCGGCAGTGCCCAGGCCTCGGTTCTTGTGACAGTCACTGCCGCGCCTACGGAGCGTGCCATCACCGATGCGGTCGGCGACCATCCCACAGCTGCCAAGAAGGTCACCGCACCAGCCAAGAGCGCCCAGGTGATCTCGTTTCACCCCACGGTATTGGGGGTGGTGGGTGGGTCAGCGACCTTGTCGGCCACCGGCGGCGGATCGGGCAACCCGGTCGTGTTCACCTCCAGTACGACCGCGGTGTGCACAATCTCCGGTACCGACGGCACCACGGTCAGCTACCTGGCACCCGGCAGCTGCGTCATCGACGCCAACCAGGCCGGCAACGCCACCTACCAGCCCGCCCCCCAGGTCACGCAGACAATCACGGTAGATCCAGCCGTGACCAGCTCGCCATGAACGATGGACCCAGGTCAGCCGCGATCTCGGCGAGAGCCTCCTTGGGGGATGAGCATGGGCACGGATGAC
>JASHVM010000103.1:0-3278 GCA_030044595.1 Streptosporangiaceae bacterium | reverse complement strand
TAGATGCCCAGCGCCGCGCAAGCTGGCCTCGGCCCGCTCCGGCGCCCCGGCCAGCCGGTCCACCTCACCCCTGGCCATCAGGATCTCGGCCTGTAGGACGGCCCAGGAGGTCGGCGAGACGACCGCCGACGCCTCATCCACCAGGACCCGGGCAGCGGGGAACTGGCCGCCGCGGGCCAGTATCCTGGCCCGGACCGCCCGCCACCGGGCCTGGGCGTCGATGTCGCCGGGCGGGGCGGCGGCCTGGGCATCCTCGGTCATCTGCCGCGCCTCACCTTGCCGATACCGCGCAGCTATCCGCCCTCGCCGCCGCCGCCGGGCGGACTTGCTGCCGGGCAGCGCTGGGAAGTCGGGCTGCTCACCCAGCTGCTCGCCGAACTGACCCGCAGCGCTCCGACGCAGCCCGCCGTCCGGGCGGCTCTCGGCGAGCTGCTCGCCGCGGCGCTACCCCGGATCGTCCAGCTGGCGGTCACCGGCGGCCACGCCGGGCTGGCCGACCTGGCCAGTCTCGCGCTGCAGCTGGCACCCCAGCCCCACCTGGCCGCCCCGCTCGCATTCGAGCTCGCGGACTTTCTCGGCGAGGGGGGCCGCGAGGGCCGGGCCATCGAGCTACTGGAGACGACGATCGCCGCGGCCGAAGGCGACCCGGCAGTTCCGGCACCAGACCTGCTGGCGATGCGGCGGCTGCTGGCCTGGCACGTTGGCGAAAAGATCGGCGGGCACGGAGACCCTAAACGGGCACTGGAGATAGCTCGCCGTGTCGTGCGCGACAGCACGACTGTCTATGGTCCGGCTCACCGAGAAACGCTTGGCGCCAGGATCACCTTCGCACGCCAGGTCGGCGCCACCGGAAACCCACGAGAGGCGCTCACCATCGCCCGGGAGGTTGACGCCGCAGCCACGGCCGCGTTCGGCGCCGATGACCGGACGACGCTCAGCGCCCGCTTCGAGGTCGCCGTTTGGACCGGGGTGGTGGACGGCGCCGCCGCGGGCGCTGAGCGCTGGGCCGAGCTGATCCGCCAGGCGGAGCGGCTCGAAGCCCCACCGCAGTCGCTGATCGCCGACAGCATGAGGAATCTCGCTATATGCCTGAGCGAGTCCGGCGAACACACCGGAGCCATTCAGGCCAGCGAGGACGCCATCAACCTGACCCAGCAGCTATACGGCGTCACACACATACGCGTGCTTCAGAAGCGGCTCACCCACGCGTGGGTGGTCGGATCATCCGGTGACCCCCAAGCCGCCGCCGATCTCAGCGGTTATCTGGCGGACGAGTGCGCCGACATCGTCGGCGAGTCGCATCTGACCACCCTGGAGACCAGATACGCAGCAGCGCACTGGACCGCCGCAGCCGGCGACCATGCGGGTGCCGCGCGACGTTATAAGGCTCTTTTGGCCGACTTCGCCGGAGTCCTTGGCGACGATCACTTGCTGGCTCAGCAGTGCCGCATCGAGCTTGCCGAACTCAAAGAAGATCCCGGGCCGCCGCCGGGGGACGAATCAGCCCCCGGCGTTCGACCCAAGAGCTAGGACGGCGGGAGCACGCGCTCACCGCGCGCGAGGAAGCCGTCGAAACCTAGCGGGAGCTGGCCCAGGTCCGTCCGGACGTGTTCCAGCCCGACCTGGCCACGCCGCTGAACACCCTGCCGACCCGGCTCGGCAATCTGGGCGGGCGGGAGGAGGCGCTGACCGGGATCGAGGAAATCGTCACCATCTGGCGGGAGCTGGCTGCAAGGTGGCGCGGCGCCTACGACCACCAGCTGGAGCAGTCGTTGCAAGTTTTTGCCTAGCTTGAGCACGCCGAAGATCCCGGCAACGCATCCTCGCAGGAGCCGTCGGCGTGATAACGGTCCGTTATCACTTCCTCAGGTCATGGCTTTCGTACCGGCTGCCCGACGTTGTCGTCTGTCCCACGGTTGCGGCTGCAGAGGCGAGGCCCAGCGAGTGTTCCCACACGACGGACGTGCGGTAGTCCGGGACGTCCCTCATCGCAGATGCGGACATTCGTCCCGGGTGTGCCGATGCATAAAAATACGGTCCGGCCGACGGTCTGCAGGACCGTAACGGGATCTGCCAAGCGGCCAAACAACGCGAACAGCTCGTGACAACTGCGCGCGTAGCCGTCGTTCTGTACTGGGACAGTCCTTGCGGCGGGGTCTGTTGGAGGTACGCAGAACGGCATGATCTGGACGTGGCGGGCCTTCGGCTGTCCGCTTGGGACATACGGCTTTACTGCGTTGGCTGGGGGTGTCAGCCTGGACGGGTGAGGGTGATGGTCCGGTATTGCGGCACGCCGGCGGGCCGCGTCGCTTACTCGACGTGGGGCGCTGGCCCGGCGCTGTTGTGCGACTCGGGCTGGATCAGCCATCTGCGCGGGCAGCTGGAGCTGTACTCCTTCGGCAGCTTCGTGGAGCGGCTAGCCGAGCGGTTTACCGTGATCCGCTATGACAAGCCCGGGTGCGGTTTGTCGGACCGGGACGGGATCGATCTGTCGTTCGACGGGCAGGTCGCGGCGGCGCTGGCGGTGGCCGACGCAGTGGGCGCTGGCCGCTTCCGGGTGTTTGGTGCCTCGCAGGGCGGTCAGCTCGCCGCCGCGATCGCGGCGCGGTACCCCGACCGGGTCGAGGCGCTGGCGGTGTACGGGATGTGTGCCAGTGGCGGGGACCTGGCGCCTGCCGAGGTCCGGGAATCGGTCGTGGCGCTGGTGCGGGCCCATTGGGGCCTGGGCCTGAAGGCGCTGGCTGGGGCCTTCGTCGCGGATCCCACCGCCGAGGAGATGGAGGCGTTGACCCGGTTCGAGCTTGTCAGCGCCTCGGCCGCCGTGGCGGCGAGGATGCTGGAGGTTTATTACGACACCGATATCAGGGCGCTGCTCCCGCGGGTGCAGGCGCCCACGGTGGTCTTGCACCGCGAGGCGGACAAGGGCACCAGGTTCAAGCTGGGGCGGGAAGTCGCCTCGCTTATCCCCGGGGCGACGCTGGTCCCGCTGCCGGGTTCGAGTCACCTGTTCTTTCACGGCGACTGGGTCGCGGTCTTGGATGCGCTGCTCGGTTTCTTGTGTGAGCCCGTAAGCGGGGGGCCGCGGCTGACCGGCCGTGAGCTGGAGGTGGCCGACCTGGTCGCCGCGGGGCTGACCAATCATGCCATCGCCAGGCGGCTGTCTGTCGCGCCGCGGACCGCGGAGGCGCATGTGGAGAACATCCGGCGCAAGCTGCAGGTGCGCTCGCGGGCCCAGATCGCGGCGTGGGTGACCGAGCACCGGCTCCAGCCTCGCCCTC